>NZ_DBNGVP010000117.1:0-101855 GCF_057119385.1 Archangium sp.
AAGGGCCGAGGCCCCGCCGTGCGCGACGAGCACTCATGGCCTGGACGAGTGGACATGGCACACATCCAACCAAGGCATGGCTCCTGAAAACCAGGGCCCGGCCCCCCGGAAGAACATGTCTGGGCACAACCCGACAGGAGCGCGGCGCGGGGAGGGGATGTGCCGGCAAGCCATCCCCTACGGGAACGAGAACACCGTGAGGTACGCGTCCGTGGCCCGGACACGGCTCAGAACCTGGATGGCGATGGCGCATGCGTTCACCCTGCCCTCCCTGTACCACGAGCCCGCCTGCCCCAGCTCAAGACCCTCTCAAGGACAGGGCCCGCAGTCCGCCGCGCAGGAATTGGAGAGATGGCCCGCTCCACATGACTCGGAGAGCTGGCACACCCCATCGCCGCACCGGGCGAAGTCCAGCGGACGCAGATGCGTGGTGAGTGCCCGGTATGTCTTGCCCTGATATTGGCAGGTGTGAAAGTAGGTTCGGGTGGCGTCCAACTCACACCGCAACGCCCCATTGCAGAAACCCACGACCTGGAGCGGCGTGCATTGTGACTCCCCCTTCTTGCCCGGTTGGAAGTCCGCGCAGGTACGCAGCGAGCTCTCCTGAGGCGGGATGTTGAAGGTGGAATCCTGGCAGGCGAAAGCGCCCTCCTCCTGGAAGAGATTGCCGAAGAAGGCCCCCTCCCGCAGGGAGAACACCTCCCGTTCACCCTCTTGGAGCCCGAGCGGAATCCCCTGTGCCGTCTCCCCGAGAATGGAGATGGGTATCTGCGCTCCGTATTTGTTCACGTGCGCCGCCAGGCAAGCGGTGATGATCTGCTGCTCTTTCTCGGTGGCTGGGTTCCCGCTGGCCCAGTCCGGGGCCAATCCCAGCCCACCGGACCAGGAGTGTTTCTCCTGAGTGACCGGGTTGAGCCACGTCAGAACCTTGTTCTTGGCAAGCGCGCACCGCACCACATAACGCATCACCTCGTCGGAAAGCGCGGTGGAGCCGTCATTGAACCACTCCCTGAAGGAGGAGGCGGCGAACCCATTCTCGCTCAGCCCTGTGTTGAGCAACCCGTTGTGATTCAACCCGTTCTTGCTCAATCCACTGTACGACAGCCCGTTGAGGCTGAGCCCGACGGGTTTGTCCCAGGGATTCCCATCCACCACCAACCGCGCGCCCTCCATGGCCAGCAACGGGCCCCCGCCAGGAGACTGAGACGAATCCAACTCCGAGGTGGATGGACCACATCCCCCCAGGAGCCCCACCACGATGGCTCCCCACCCAACCACCCACCCGCCTACGGAATTGCCACTCCTTCTGCTCGTCATGGTCATGGATTCAATCCTTTCCAGCCAACGAAGAAACGGGGGCCTGTTTGCGCTCAGGTCATCTCATCTGAGTTCACGTGCATCTGGCCGTCAAGGATTGAGTTCGAGGACACAGCTCACCTGTCCAGCCGGGTCATCATGTTCACGAGCTCCGAATCCGACAGCTTGCTGGCGGGCACGGAGGAGAGCGTGAGCAGCAGGTCCTCCAGCATGTCCTCGTAGCCGCTCTCCGCCGCAGCCCCGCGCTGCACCTCCATCCACTTCGAGCGCGCCCACGCCGCCAGCTCCGCCGACGTCAGCCTGCCCCCCAGACGGTCGGCGATCTTCTGCCGCACCAGGGCCCGGGAGAGGAAGTCCGCCGCGGGCGTCCCCTGCGCGCCCTTCTCCTTGCGGCCCAGCGTCTTCGAGGGCGCGGCAGGCGCGGCCGGTGCCTCCACCACCTTGCGGCCCAGCGTCTTGCGGCTCCCGCTCGAAACGACCAGCGCCTTCGCCGGTGCATCGGCGGCACGCGCCAGCGGCCCCGAGGGCCTCAGCGCCAGGGACTTCTCCCGGGGAATGTCCTTCTTGCGGCGGCCGAGCGTCTTGCCCTTCCCCTCCGGCTCCCCGGCCTCGTCCTCCGCCTCCTCATCCTCCGCCTCCTCGAGGTCCTCGACGTCCTCGTCCTCCGACTCCTTCTCGTCCTCTGACTCCTCCTCCGTCAGCTCCCCGGTGAGGTCGCCGCTGGCGAAGCGCTCGAGCGCCTCGAGGTACGAGTGGAAGCCCTGGCCCTCGATGGTGGCGGCACAGGCCTCGGCCACCACGGACTCGCGCTCGCCGAGCCGCTCCAGGTACACCTCGATGGCGGGCACGCCCACCCACTCGAGCGCCTCCATGAGCGGGTAGGAGCCGAAGAGTCCCGCCGGGCTCACCACCACGCCGTCCAGCCGGGAGCGCTCGGCATGCAGGGTGTCGATGAGCACGCCCTCGTGGTTGGACTGCACCACCTTCAACTCCAGCCCCAGCTCCGTGGCCCGGGCCAACAGCGCGGCATCGAGGTCCGCGAGCCGTCCGCCCTGCTTCCCCTCCCGCTCGCCCAACAGGTTCAGGTTCGGCCCGTGCAGGACCAGCAGCCTCTTGCCCATGTCGCGTGTCCTCTTCTTCCTAGCTCTCGAAGGGCCGGCTGCCCGGCGCCAGTTTGCGGCCCGCGAGGAACTCGCCCGCCGTCATCACCCGCTTGCCCTCGGGCTGCACCTCCAGCAGCACCAGGGAGCCCTCGCCACACGCCACCTCCAGCCCCTGCGGCCCCGCGGACACCACCGTGCCCGGCGCCCCACTGCCCTGCCCCACCTTCGCCCGGTGCACCTTGAACAGCTTGCCCTCCAGCGTGGTGAAGGCCCCGGGCCACGGGGTGAAGGCCCGCAGCCGCCGCTCCAGCTCCACCGCCGGCCGCGTGAAGTCGAGCTTCCCCTCCTCCTTCTCGATGATGGGGGCGAGCACCACACCCTCCGAGGGCTGCGGCTTCGGCTTCAGCTCGCCGCGCAGGTACGCGGGGAGGGACTCGCGCAGCAGCTCTCCGCCCAGCTTGGAGAGCTTGTCGTGCAGCGTCGCGCTCGTCTCGTCCGGGGCGATGGGCAGACGCTTCTCGGCCAGCACCGGGCCGGTGTCCAGGCCCTCGTCCATCACCATCAACGCCACGCCCGTCTCCGGGTCCCCATGGGCGATGGCCCACTGGATGGGAGCGGCCCCCCGGAAGCGCGGCAGCAGCGAGGCGTGCACGTTGAGACACCCCCGGGCCGGCGTCTCCAGCACGTCCTTGGGCAGAATCTTTCCGTAGGCCGTCACCACGGCGACGTCCGGGGCGAGCTTGCGCAGCTCCTCGGAGAAGGGAGGGGTGCGCAGCTTCTGGGGCTGGAGCACGGGCACGCCGCGCTCGAGCGCGTAGGCCTTCACCGGGGAAATGGCGAGCGCCTGGCCACGGCCCTTGGGCTTGTCCGGCTGGGTGACGACGGCCACCACGTCTCCGATGTCGAAGAGGGCGGCCAGGGAGGACACGGCGAACTCGGGCGTGCCCATGAAGACGATGCGGGGGCGGGTCATAGGGGAGAGCCTTCTGCTGTACCGGAGGACTTCAGGCAACGGTCTTCAGCGCACCCGAGGTGGGACCTTCGGTGGCCTGACGTTTCCGGGCGCGCAGGGAGCCGAGGATGCTGAGCGCGGCCTGGGTCTCCTGGGTGGTGGCCAGGGGCCGCAGGGTCTCGATGGCCTCGGAGAGGAGCCGGGCCTCCTCGGCCTCGCGCTCGCGGATGCGGTCCACGGCCTCGCTGAAGCGGTCGAAGAAGCCGCGCAGCTCGTCCTTCTCGCGCAGCGGGCGCATGCGCGGATAGCGGCCGGCGGCGAGCGTCGCGATGTAGAGGCTCATCACATACACGGGGCCGGCCACGCGGTGGGTGAGCACCAGGCCCATGAGGACCATCAGCCCCACCATGCACAGCGCGCCGAGCCCGGTGAGCCAGAGAATCGTCTCTCCACCGGCGGCCAGGTCCAGGGGCGAGGCGCCACTGTCCACCGCGGCCCGGTGCGCCCGGTACGCCAGCACGCCCACGAGCAACACCCCGCCTCCGCCGAGCGCGGCGAGCCGGAGCATGTACCGGAGCTGGAACCCGGGATCGACCAGGTATTTCCGGCGCACGACATGAGGACGGGTGGAAGGTTGGGTATCAACGGACATGGCGTTGAGCAGCGTACTCCAATCTCCCGGGTCGGTTTGCCCCTTCCGACAGGATGGGTTTACAGGGAAAGCACCTACAACCCACTGGGGGGTCCCATGTCTCGCCTGCTTGCCGCAACGAGCCTCGCGCTCGTGCTCCTTCTCTCCGGGTGCAAGGTGGACCCGACATCCCCGGAGTATTGGGAAAAGACGCTGGGCAAGGCGCGGCGGACCCAGGACAAGGTCCGGGTGCTCGAGACACTGCGCAGCTCGGGCAAGCTCAGCGCGAGCTTCCTGCCCTTCCTGCACGGGCAGCTCGCCTCGGACGAGAAGCCCGAGGTGAAGGCCGCGGTGGCGCGGGCACTCGCCGACGTGAAGAGCCCCGCCTCGGTGGAGCCGCTGGGCAACGCGGTGGACCTGAGCGCGACGGACTCGGCCGGCAATCAGTTGAACAAGGAGCTGGCCTCGGCGCTGGGAGAGATTGGAGACCCCAAGGCCGTGCCCGTGCTGTTGAGGCTGCTGAAGGCGCGGGACAACTACACGCAGATCGAGGCAGTGCAGGCCCTGGGGCAGATGCGCGTGAAGGAGGCGGTGGAGCCCCTCATGGCGCTGGCCACGGATGAGGGGGCGGAGCTCTTCCTGAACAAGAAGGCGATTGAAGCGCTGGGCCGTATCGGGGACGCGCGGGCGGTGCCCACGCTGGTGCGGATGCTGACGAAGGAGCGCCGGGGGGTGTCCTTCTACGTGGAGAGTTCGTTCTCGCTCTTCCAGCTGGGCCAGCCCGCGTCGGACGCGCTGCTCGCGGTGCTGGAGGGCAAGAACCCGGAGCTGTCGAGCTGGGCGCAGCGCAACGGCATCAACCCGGCGAGCTACTCCTTCAAGGCGGCGCAGCTGCTGGGAGACCTGCGGGAGCACCGGGCGGAGGCGTCGCTGGTGAAGCAGCTCGAGTTCAAGCACGAGGATCCGCGAATCCAGGCCATCGTGCGGACGCGGGCGGCGGATGCGCTGGCGAGGATGCGCTCGACGGCGGCGGTGAAGCCATTGGCGGCGCTGGTGTCCGAGCCGGATGCGGGAGTGCGCGGGGAGTACACGTACGCGCTGGCGCGGCTGGGCGGACGCGACGCGCTGCCGGCGCTGGAGAAGGCGGCGGGCCAGGGGGACTGGTACGCACGCGAGGCGGCGCTCGAGGCGCTGACGATGCTGGGAGACGCGCGGGAGCTGCCGGTGCTGGAGAAGCTGGCGGCGGCGGAGCCGGCGAGGACGGCGGCCGAGTGCGAGGCGTTGGGAGGCGAGGGGTGCGGAGACCCGGGGGCGCTGGGAAAGAAGCGGGTGGAGATGATTGCACGGCACGGCAAGCGGCTGGAGGCGGCGAAGGCGTGCGGGACGGACACGGGCTGCTGGGTGAAGAAGCTGGAGGACGCGGACAAGGGCGTGGTGGCGCGCGCGGCGCTGGAGGTGGGGCGTGGCAGGACGGCGGTGCACGTGGGGGCACTGCTGGCGCGGATGACGGAGAAGGACCCGGACACGCGGATGGCGCTCATCCTCGGGACGGAGTGGCTGGTGGAGGACGCGAAGGACGCGGCGGCCCTGGCGCGCAGCGCACTGCCCACGCTGGAGAAGCAGCTCACCGAGGAGAAGAGCAGCACGGAGTACGTGAGGTCGAACGAGGACCTGCGGCGGCTGGTGGCGAGGCTTCAGCGGCAGAAGGCGTGAGAGGGATTGTCACCCTGGAGCGGCGCTCTCGTGACCATCGTACTCCCCGGAGTGCGCCTGGGCGAGGCGCTCCAGGGACTCACGTACCGAGTCCAGGTCCCGCGACTCTGGACCCACCGTGTGCGTGACCAGGACGAGCCAGTTCTTCCCCTCGGCGCTCTTGCGGCGCTCCACCGTGAAGCCTTGCGCGGAGAGATGGTCCGCCACGGCCTTGCCGTCCTTCGCCTTCGGGAAATAGAGGAAGTGCTGGACGCGATGCGGGACCGAATCGTCCGGAGGCTTGGGTACCTCCGGTTTGGGGGACGATTCACTCAGCGCCGGGGGGATGCCGATGTCATGCTCGGGCCGCCATTCATCCGTCAAAGCGGACACCAGGGAGTCGTGAAGGAAGATGGAGAAGATGGGCAGATAACGCTGCTCGTCGCTGAGGTCCCGAACCAGCGTTTCCTTCGTGCCCTCGCAAATCCGCCAGGCCAGGACCCTGCCTTCCCGACTCCTTGCTCCCGCCCACCGATACACGGCCGGGAACGCCTGGCCGGGTGACAGCGGATGGTGGGCAACAACCTCGACAGCGCCCTGGGAGACTGCCGCTCGCGCCGGGTAGAAGGCGAAGAACGCCTTCGGGTGATTGACCAACTCCGTGAATTCTGTCGGACGCGTGGCGAAGAAGCCGGGCAGGATGCGGATGACCTCCCGATACGGTTCCTCGGTGAAATAGGTGTAGTGGATATAAGCCAATCCACGAGGCGTGCTGACCTCCAGGACATCTCCGAGCCGTGCCCGCCTGCGCCGTTTCGTCATGTCACCTTCCTGTGTAGCCGATGGACTCGAGAAGCTCCAGCCCCCGGCGCAGCGCGGCGGCGTACTTCGGGTTGGAATGAGCGATGCTGTTGATGCGATTCATCAGCGTCCCTCCGTTCTTGCTGAGGCCATGAATCTCAATCAACGCCTGCTCGACAGCCCGCGCATCCTCCCTCGGCAGCCGTTCCATGAGCGCATCAATGTGGAGGCCTCTTTGTCTGAATTGCTCCGCGGAGCGCCTCGCCATCTTATCGGTAATGCCCACATAGTCCACCTCTTGGGTAACCTTGTCCCTGGAGATATAGACGGTCGTCTCTCCGGAGGAAGTGCCACCACCCGGGCCCTGCGCCGACATGGCGACCGCGCCTGGAGCGAGGGCAATGGTAAATGCGCCCTCGGCGGACACGGCCACGGAGCGTACCTCGCCCACCGCGGCCCACCGGAAGCCCGCCTGTGACTCCGCCAGGACCGTCGCCCGCGCGGCCCCGGGCAACCCCGGCCCCTTCACCGCGAGCCCCGCTGTATTCCCAATTGCCGCCGTCGTCAGCAGGAGGAAGACACGCGCGGAGTTCTTCCCCATCACCCGGCCGAAACGCTCGCCCGCCTCGCGCAGCTCGGTGAAGGTGGTGGCCCGATCCACCTCCGCCACCAGCAGCCTCCAGCCCTGGATGAGACTCCAGACGGTGTCCACGCCCAGGTAGACGATGAGCCCGGCGGTCAACGTCGCCGCAACGCTTTTCGAGACGGGCTCGGGCAGCAGCCAGAGCGACATATACATGGCCATCGCGGAGACAAGAGTGGCTCGCACCGCCTCGGGGCTGGCCATGCCCTTGAAGGCGTCCATCGTCTCGTTCCACACCGAGCCGAGGGCCAGTTCCATGGCCAGCGCGTACCGTCCATCCGCGGTGAGGACAGGCCCCTCTGTCAGGAGCGAGAGACAGTCCCGGACTCGGCCCTGACGCTCGCACCAGCGCCCGTAGGCGTGCGTCAGCGCCAGGCACTCCTGGGCCGTTCGCCGAGCCGCTTCTCCCCCGGAGTCCAGTTCCAGGCGCCCCTCCGTCCACCTCAGGTAGATGTCTTCGTGCCACAGCGAATCGAGCATCAACCGCCGGGCGTGTTGCAGCGGATGGGAGGCAGGCCGCACATCCCGCACCAATGCAGCCAGTGATGCCTTGAACTCGCCCGTCCGCAATTCCACGGGCTGCTCGGCGCCGCGCGGAGTAAAGACGAGCAACCTGTCCTGCCCCGTGTCCAGGCGCACAGTGCGAACAGCGGAGCCGCATCCCACGAGCGGAACCAACCACAGGGCCACCAGCGCCAACATGGTGGCGCGAGACAACAGCCACGCACGTCTCAGACAAGCGCCAACGAGACGAACGGTCAAGCCGCACCTCCCCATCGAGCCGCGCGCACTGAACGCGGGCCCGTGATTCTATCAGGGAGGAAGGGAGACACCCACTCCGAGCCGGAGTCAGCCCACCTCGCGGACCGGGGGCTCGTCTCCACCGCCCGTGCCCTCCCCCTCGGGACTCACGGGCTCGGGCTCGTCCTGGAAGGAGCTCGGCAGGAGGTTGAAGGGCAGCACCTTCGCCAGCGCCACCAGCAACAACATCCCTCCCGGCGCCGCGAAGATGGCGAGCGCTGGAATCGCCTTCGCCACGTCAATCAATTGCGCCCGCATCCGCTGGCGCTCCTCGGCCGTCAGCGTCTGTCCTCGCGCGACCTTCGTGAGCAGGTGATACAGCTCACCCGTCTCGCGGACCTCCTGCATCAGCCGGTGGAAGTTCCGCTCCAGCGTGTTCTGCATGCGGGACACCATGTCCTCGCCCATCAGATTCGCCGCCGAGGACACCGTGAACACATCCACCACCGAGCGGTTCTTCGCGTAGAACTCGGCCACCTCCAGCTCCAGCTGGTGCACCGTGCTCTCCGGCACCCGGAGCGCATGCGCGAGCTGATCGATGAAGGCCCGCTCGCCCCGCGTCCGCCGTCCATCCACCAGCGAGGCCAGCAGCGTCTGCTCCAGGATGAACCGCCGCAGGTCCACGCTGCGCACGTCCTTCACCGCCGTGCTCAAGGAGCCCCGGCGCTCGAAGGACTGTCTCACCGCCGTCCGCAGTTCCCCCTCCAGCGCGTCCGGCAGCCCCAGGTCCTCCACCTGCCGGAGGATGGCGCGGCGCGCGGAGAACGAGGGCTGCCGGTCCACACAGGCCAGGCCCGTGAGCACCTCCACGAGCAACGCCTTCTGCCGCGCCGCGAAGTCGATGCGCCGCCGGGCCATCTCGCGGTTGAACCCTCCGCGGGAGAAATAGTCGAGCGCCTGCCGCCCGAACATGTGCCCATCCGCGTAGAGCGCCCCGTTGTGCAGCACGAGCCCATACGCCGGATCCCCCGACAGCGAGAGCGCACGCCGCTCCAGCGCGTCCTCCACCCTGCCCCACAGCCGCTTCGGCGCCTCGTGCCCCTGGCGCAGCTTCTCCTCGATGGCCTGCGCCTCGTCGAGCTGGCCGGTGAGGACGGCGAAGAGCAGCAACAGTTGCTCACGGCGAGGCCCCAAAGGCGTTCCGGCGAGGGCCGCGATGTCCAGGGCCATGCGCGCGAAGGTCCTCACCACCGCGCGGAAGAGCACCTCCTCGGGAGCCGCCGGCCCGGAGGGCTCGGAGGACACACCTTCCGCGGGAACCCCACCATCGGCGGGCGTGCCATAGAGCAGTCCACTGGCGCGCAGCATCCGGCGCAGGTACGAGCGGGCACGGGCGCGGCCGGAGCTGGAGTCGGAGAGGCCCGGGGGCACCACCGGAGCGGGCGCACGTACGTGGGCCGCGACCGACTCCTCGAGCATCGAGGAGAGCCAACCCGCCTTGCCTAGATCCATTGGAAGTCCACCCCAGGTGCCGCGCACCAGACAGACAGCCAGGAAATACCCCACTTGGCGTCCCGGCGCCAACGGCCCCACCCCCAGAGGAGGCGGGGCCGGAACGTCGGACTACAGCGCGGTGGCCTTGCCGGGCTCGAGCGGCTTCACCTTCGCGTTGCTCTTCGCCTTCTTCAGGTCCGCCTCCAGCTTGTCGGGCGTGCCAGCCAGCAGGGGGAACGTGCCGTAGTGCATGGGCACCACCGTGGGGTTGCCGAGCAGCCGGGCGGCCTGGGCGGCGCCCGTCGGGTCCAGCGTGAAGTGGCCGCCGATGGGCAGCAGGGCGTACGTGGGCTTGAAGCGCTCGGCGATCTGGCTCATCCCGCCGAACAGGCCGGTGTCACCGCCGTGGTACAGGGTGGGGCCGTTGTCGATCTGGATGACGAAGCCCATGGGCGCGCCCGCGTACTGCGAGGGGCTCTTCTCGTCCGCGGCGTAGCTGCTGGAGTGCACCGCCTCCACGAAGTGGATGGTGGCGTCCTTCACCTTGAAGGTGCCGCCGACGTTGCCACCCACCGCCTTGTCCTGGGGAATCCCCAGGAGGCTGATGAGCTCGTAGCAGCCGAACACCTGGGCCCCGGTCTTCTGCTGCAGCGCCTTGGTCTCGCCCACGTGGTCGAAGTGCCCGTGGGACACGAGGATGGCGTCCACCTGCTCCGGCCACTGGGCGCCCTGCGGGGCCTTGGGGTTGGAGAACCACGGGTCGATGGCCAGCGTGGCACCACCGGGGGTGCGCAGCACGAAGGCCGCGTGGCCCCACCAGGTGAGCTCCGTCTTGCCCGCCGTGGCCGCGGCCTCCTTCTTCGCCGGCCCCTTCCCGGCGGGCGGACCCTTGCCCTCGGGCGGCTGCGCGGCCGCCATACCGGACAGCCCCAGGAGCGCTCCCACCGTCACTGCCATGAACTTGTTGCGCATTGCGTACGCCTCCTCGAAACGAGTCAGGACTCCCGCGGTGCCACCCGGGCACCCCGCGGTCGAGGGGCCGCATATTCGGCGGGCGGGCAATCGTCCAGCGGCAAATCTGGCGGCTCATGCGCCGGTGGACAGCATGACCCATGAGGGCGTACGGCTCGCGGCATACCCGCTATAGGCTGCGCCGCCCGTGGACCATCGCTTCCAGGTCAACCTCCGAGGGGTCATCGACCTCCTCTCCCACCACCTCTACAGCACGCCCGGCGTGTTCGTGCGGGAGCTGCTGCAGAACGCCACCGACGCCATCCGCGCCCGGCGGCACCTGGAGCCCTCCCACCCGGGCACGGTGCGGATGGAGCTCATCCAGAAGCAGGACGGCGGGCTGCCCACCCTGCTCTTCACCGACGACGGCGTGGGGCTCACGGAGGAGGAGCTGCACCGCTTCCTCGCCACCATCGGCGAGAGCTCCAAGCGCGAGACGCTGGAGGCGCGCCGCGACGACTTCATCGGCCAGTTCGGCATCGGCCTGCTGTCCTGCTTCATGGTGTGCGACGAGCTGCTGGTGGTGACGCGCTCGGCGAAGGGGGACGGGCGCACCATGGAGTGGCGGGGCCGGCATGACGGCACCTACACCGTGCGGCCCTCCGAGCACCCGCTGGAGCACCCGGGCACCCAGGTCTTCCTCGTCGCCCGGGAGGACGCGGCCGAGTACTTCACCGCGGATCGGGTGCGGCAGCTCGCGGTGCACTACGGCGGCCTGCTGCCCTTCCCCATCCACCTCACCGTGGACGGCCGCGCCGAGCACCTCAACCCGGCCCCGCCCCCCTGGCGCCGCGAGTACGAGAGCGCCGGAGAGCGCCGGACGGTACTGCTGGCCTACGGACGCGAGGTGTTCGGCCAGGACTTCGTGGACTGCATCCCCCTGCGCGCCGAGGCGGGCCAGGTGGAGGGGGTGGCCTTCGTGCTGCCCTTCTCGCCCCACTTCAACGCGCGCCAGAAGCACCGCGTCTACCTCAAGGACATGCTGCTGTCCGAGAGCGCGGAGAACCTGCTCCCGGAGTGGGCCTTCTTCGTCAAGTGCGTGGTGAATGCCCAGGGCCTGCGCCCCACCGCCAGCCGCGAGGCCTTCTACGAGGACGCCACGCTGGCGCGCGCCCGCGAGTCGCTCGGCCAGTCCCTGCGCCAGTACCTCGTGGACCTGGCCCACAGCGACCCGCGCACCCTGCAGCGGCTCATCGCCCTGCACGGCCTGTCGGTGAAGGCGCTCGCGCTGGACGACGACGACTTCTTCCGGCTCGTCATCCACTGGCTTCCCTTCGAGACGACGCTGGGGATGATGACGCTGGGGCAATACCGCCAGTCCTACCCCTCGGTGCGCTACGTCAACACGCTGGACGCCTTCCGGCAGGTGGCGCGCGTGGCGGCGGCGCAGGGCCTGTGCATCCTCAACGGGGCCTACACGCATGACACCGCGCTGCTGGAGAAGCTGCCGCGCGTCATGCCCGGCGCCCGGGTGGAGCTCTTCTCCGCCGCGCAGCTCCCCCAGGACTTCGAGGAGCTGACGGCCGAGGAGCGCCAGACGGTGGCGCGGCTGCGGCAGGTGGCCACCGAGGCGCTGGAGCCATTCCGCTGCGAGGTCACCATCAAGAAGTTCCTCCCGCCCGAGGTGCCCACGCTCTACGGGGACGTGGACGACGGGGCCTTCCGGCGCGACGTGGAGCGCGCCCGCGAGGAGACGGACGAGCTGTACGCCTCCGTGCTGGAGGGCGCGCTGGCCGGGTCCCCCGAGGAGGAGCGGCCGCAGCTGTGCTTCAACCTCCGCAACCCCGTGGTGCGCCGGCTCGCGCGGGTGCGGGACACCGCGCAGCTCACGCTGTCGGTGGAGATGCTGTACGTGCAGGCGCTGCTGCTGGGACACCGCCCGCTCAACGCGCGGGAGATGGCGCTGTTGAACCGCGGGCTGCTCGGCCTCATCGCCGCGCGGCTGGATGACGACGAAGGCACTGGGGGCATGCATTGAGGGAGCAGGACTGGCGCGAGCAGGTGAAGAATCTGCTCGGGCGCGCGGAGAGGCTGGAGCCGGGCGAGGCGAAGGTGATGGCGCTCGAGGAGGCCGCCCGGCTCGCGGACGCACACGCGGACGGGCCGCTCGCCTACGAGGTACGGGACGCGCTCATCGACGCGGCCACCTTCGGGGGTTTCCCCGACAGGGCCCTGGTCGCCTTCGCCTGGTGCCGGGGCCAGCAGCAGCGAGACCCCGTGCGCTACCCGCCGGAGCCGCTGCTCTGGAAGCAGAAGTGGGTGGTGGGCCGGCTCGACGAGTTCCCCCACATCAGCCGCAAGCAGATAGCGGGTGCGCTGGACGACGTGGAGCAGTGCTTCGCGAAGGCGGGCGCGGGACGGCGGGCGGTGCTGAAGCTGCGCTACCAGGCCGCCCGGGACATGGGCGACGCGGAGGTGGCGGAGGACTTCTGGGCCCAGTGGGTACGCGAGCCGCGCGACCACCTCACGGACTGCCGCGCCTGCGAGCTCGATGACGAGCTGGACCACCACATCGACCGGGGCGAGTACGCCGTGGTGCTGGAGAAGGCCCGGCCGCTGCTCGAGGGGCGCAACGGGTGCGCGGAGGTGCCGCACCTGACGCTGGGCAGCGTGCTCTACCCGCTCTTCAAGCTGGGACGGCTGGAGCAGGCGAGGGACAGCCACCTGCGCGGCTATGCCCTGGTGCAGCGCAACCGCGAGTTCCTCGCCACCGTGGGCGAGCACCTGGAGTTCCTCGCGCTCACCGGCAACGTGGAGCGCGGACTGAAGCTCTTCGAGCGCCATGTGGGCTGGGCCCTGGAGCACGCCAGCCACCGGGACCGCTTCACCTTCCACTCCGCCGCGCTCGCCCTCCTGGAGCGGGCCGTGGTGGAGGGCCGGGAGCGGGTGGTGCTCTCCCTGCCGCGCGCCTTCGCGCTGTACTCGCCCGGGGATACCTACGAGACCCGCACGCTGCGCGGCTGGCTCGCCTCCCAGGCCGAGGGCATCGCGGCGAAGTTCGACGCGCGCAATGGCACGGACCGCTTCCACCAACTGCTCGCGCGCACGAAGCGGCTCGGGGGCGAGGGGGTCCCCTTCCCCATCGACGACTCACTCCCGGCATGAGCAACCCGTGGCCCTCTTCCGGGCCACGGGTGGGAGGACGGGTCCGGGCACCCTCACCCCGACCCTCTCCCGGAGGGCGAGGGAGTGGGGGCACCGTGGGCTCATGGTGTCCCCTTGGGCCGGGTTTTACGGACGCTTTTCCGGGGCGTTCTGGCGCGTCTTCGCCGGATCCCGCTCCACCACGGGGCCGAGGATCTCGTCGATCTTCTTCATCACGTCCGCGCTCAGCTTCACCCCCGCCGCCTTCACGTTCTCCTTCACCTGATCCGGCCTCGACGCGCCGATGATCGCCGACGCGACGTTCGAGTTCTGCAGCACCCACGCCACCGCCAGCTGCGCCAGCGACAGCCCCACCCCGTCCGCCACCGGCTTCAACTGCTGCACCCGCGTCAGCACGTCATCCGTCATGAAGCGCTGGATGAACCGCGAGCCGCCCTTCTCGTCCGTCGCCCGGCTCCCCTCCGGCGGCTTCTGCCCCGGCTTGTACTTGCCCGTCAGCACGCCCTGGGCAATCGGCGACCAGACGATCTGCCCCACCCCCAGCTCCCTCGACGCCGGAATCACCTCGCCCTCGATCACCCGCCACAGCATCGAATACTGCGGCTGGCTGGAGATGAGCTGGAACCCCAGCTGCTTCGCCATCGCCACACCCGCGCGGATCTGCTCCGCCGTCCACTCGGACACGCCGATGTAGAGCGCCTTGCCCTGGCGCACCACGTCCGCGAACGCCTGCATCGTCTCCTCGAACGGCGTCTCGGTGTCGTAACGGTGCGCCTGGTACAGGTCCACGTAGTCCGTCTTCAGCCGCCGCAGCGAGCCGTTGATGGACTCCAGGATGTGCTTGCGCGACAGGCCCCGGTCGTTGGGCCCCGGCCCGGTCGGCCAGTACACCTTGGTGAAGATCTCCAGGCCCTCGCGGCGCTGGCCCTGGAGCGCGCGGCCGAGCACCTCCTCCGCGCGCGTGGCCGCGTAGACGTCCGCGGTGTCGAAAGTGGTGATGCCCTCGTCGAGCGCGGCGCGGACGCAGGCGAGCGCCGCCACCTCTTCGACCTGGGAGCCATGGGTCAGCCAGTTCCCGTAGGAGATCTCACTGACCATCAGACCGCTGCTACCGAGATGTCGGAAGTTCATGCGCCAGCCTTAACCCGCTGAGCGCGCTGGCACCACCGGAACCTGCGCCTCCCCCTCCACCGGACGCGCCGGCAATGAGACGGTGAACACCGTCCCATGCCCCGGCACGCTGCGCACGGAGAGGTCTCCCCCGAGCCGGCGCACGATGTTCCGGCTGATGGACAGCCCCAGTCCCGTCCCCGTCGAGCCCTTCGTGGTGAAGAAGGGCTGGAAGAGCCGCGACAGCACCTCGGCCGGAATGCCAGGCCCCGTGTCACTGACCTCGATGACGGCCATGTCCGCCTCGCGCCGGGCGGTGACGCGGATCTCCTTGCGCGGCCCCTCCCCCGCCTCCAGCGCCTGCGCCGCGTTGACGAGCAGGTTCACGAACACCTGCGACACCGGGCCCGGGCTCCCCTTCACCTCGATCCCTCCCGGCAGCTCCGTCTCGACGCTCGCCTGCCGCATCGTCTCGAGCCGGGCGATGCGCAGCGCCGAGCGGATGGCCTCGTTGAGCTCGAACCACCCCCCCGCCTCCGCATCCGTCTTCCCCAGCGAGCGCATGTCCCGGACGATGTCGCTGATGCGGTGCGCGCCCTCCCGCGCGTCCAGCACGGCCTGCTCCAGCTCCCGCAGGTCCACTGGCTCGCCCTGGCGCAACGCCACCACCTGCTCGTGGATGTAGCCCAGGTTGCTGAGCACGTAGGCCGCCGGGTTGTTGATCTCATGCCCGATGCCGGCCGCCACCTGCCCCAGTGTCGCCAGCCGCTCGGAGGACGCGAGCTGGAACGCCAGGCGCCCGTTCTCCAGCGCCAGCACCACGTGGCTCGCCAGCATCGCCGCGCGATCCATCTCCTTCCTGCCGAACATGCGCAGCCCATCCCTGCGCATCATGGCCAGCACCCCCAGCACCCGCTCCCCCACCAACAGGGGATGGAGGATGACCGAGGCCCCCCTCCCCAACGCCTGGATGGAGCCGAGCCGCCGATCCTCCAGGCCGGGCGCCGCCAGCGCCGGAGTCCTGTCCGAGGGCAGCGCCCGCACCACCCGCTCGCCCAGCTCGCACAGCAGCCCGCTCTCCTCCTCCGAGGACAGGCCGCACGCGTGCGCCACGTGGAGCCGCCCTTGCGTCTCCTGCATCATCAGCACCACCGCGTCCGCCACCATCAGCGTCCGGCTCCCCTCCACGATGGCCTGGGGAATCCGGTCGAACTCGTTCGTCTCGAAGAAGGACTGGCTGGCCCGCACCAGGTCCGCCGAGGCGTTGAGCCGGTACCGCTCCAGCGCGCGCGTGACGCACGCATACATCTCGTGGATGTTGAACGGCTTGCGGATGAGATCGAACGCCCCGGCCCGCATGCACTCGATGGCCGTCTCCACCTCGGCGTAACCCGTGGCGACGATGACCTCGGTGGCGGGCAGCACCTGCTTCACCTCGCGCAGCAGCTCCAGCCCGCTCATGAAGGGCATGCGCACGTCGGTGATGATCAACCCGGGCGCGCACTCTCGCAGGAGCTTCAGCGCGGCCTTGCCGTCGGACGCCTCGGTGACGGCGTAGCCCTCCTGCTCCAGCTGGTAGCGCAGCAGCAGGCGCATGTCCCGCTCATCGTCCACGACGAGGATCTGCTCAGGCATGGGGGAGCTCACGCGGACACCTCCGTGGGGTGCACCGGCGCCACCGGGAACCACAACCTCATCGTGGTGCCGGCACCGGGGGCCGTCTCCACGTCGATGCGGCCACCGTACGACTCGACGATGCTGCGGGTGATGGACAGACCCAGGCCCGTCCCCTGTCCCACCGGCTTGGTGGTGAAGAAGGGATCGAAGATGCGCTGGCGCACGTCCGGCGCCATGCCGCTCCCGGTGTCCGTCACGAACAACTCCATGCCATCGCGCGCCGGAGAGACGTGCGCCCCGATGGACACCGTCCCCCCCGGCGGTGTCGCATCCAACGCGTTGCCCACCAGATTCAGCAACGCCGACTCCATCTCCGGCACGTTGGCCTCCAACCCGGGAAGGTCCGCCGGGGCTTCGATGATTCTCAACCGCACCTGCCCCCGCTCGGCCTGGCCGCTGGCCAGCTCGTACACGTGCTCGAGCATGCGCCCCACCTCGATGCGCTCCCGGGCCGGGCCGCTCCTGCGCGAGAAGTCCAGCAGCGTGCGCACCAGCCGGGCACAGCGCTGGGTGTGCGTCTCGATGCACTCGAACGCCGTGCGCGCCCCATTGTCCAGCGTGGGCCGCATCAACTGCGCCTGCGCGAAGCCGAGGATGATGCCGAGCGGATTGTTCAGCTCGTGCGACAGGCCGGCCACGAGCGTGCCCACCGCCGCCATCTTCTCCGACTGCACCAGCGACTCGCGCAGCCGCTTCACCTCGCGGATGTCCCTCGCGATGCACACGTGCCCCAGCACCTCCCCCGCCGCGTCGAGCACCCGCGACATCGCCAGCTGCACGGGGATGGCTCCCGCCTGATGCGTGACGAGCGAGAGCTCCGCCTCCACGGACTCGCCCGCCCTGGCGCGCTCCATCAGGCCGAGGACGAGCTCGCGCGACTCCTCGGGCACCATCCGCTCCAGGAAGGACGCCCCCAGCATCTCCAGCCGGGGCCACCCGAAGAGCTTCTCCGCCGCCTCGTTGCACACCAGCACCCAGCCCTCCGCGCCCACCATGAGGATGGCGTTGGGCGAGGAGGAGGTGATCTGCGCCAGCAGCGACAGGTGCTCCCGCGAGCGCTCCAGCTCCGCGCCCCGGTGGGCCAGCCGCTCGAGCATCAGGTTGAAGGTGCCCGCGATGGCGCCCAGCTCGTCCCCGGTGCGCACCTGGATGCGCTCGTTCAGGTCTCCCCCGTCGATGATGCGCCGCATGGACACCTGGAGCTGCTGCAGCGGCCGCATCAGCAGCCGGGTGCGCCAGAAAATCAGCAGGATGAGGAAGACCGCCGTCACCACGCCGCCCTGGATCATCCGCTGGCGCAACACCTCCACCGGACCGGAGATGCGCTCGGCCGGCACGGAGAGGACCAGGGACCAGCCGAAGCCATGCGCCCGCGCGAAGCCCTCCACCGGGACCACCAGGTAGAACGTGTCGTCGATGAGGGCGGTGTTGCTCCCGCCGGACCCGGAGGACAGCGGCTTCAGCGCCGCCATCACCTGGGGTGGCAGGTGGCCATCCAGCAGCCGCTCCCCGTCCATCAGCACCACCTCGAGCCCCTGGCGCGCGGCGCCTCCTCCCACGAAGGACAGATCGAACCGGGCCACCAGGGCCCCCTCGGTGTGCCGCTGGTAGATGACGGGAAAGGCGAAGAGCACGTGCGGCACCCCCGCCTCGGAGGTGACCAGGGCCTGGGGCTCGCCCTCGCGGACCTTCGGCCACCAGGGCTCCTGCGCGAAGGAGCCCACGCTCTCACTGCGGCCGTTGCGGGCGATGACACGGCCCATGAAGTCCAGCAGCCAGAGATCGCTCTCCTCCCCGCCCTTGCCCGGCAGGCTCAGCCGCTGCATGAGGGGCTCGAGGTAGTCGCTGCGGCCCAGCGTATCGATGACGCTGTTGGTCATGAAGGGGTTGGAGGCGAGCGAATGCGCCGCGTTCCACCGCAACTGGAGCTGCTCGTCGATGC
Organism: Archangium sp.; assembly: GCF_057119385.1. NCBI lineage: Bacteria > Pseudomonadati > Myxococcota > Myxococcia > Myxococcales > Archangiaceae > Archangium > Archangium sp. Next base: position 18,220 of record NZ_DBNGVP010000117.1, read on the forward strand.
CGTCCGAGGCGAAGCGGGCCAGCTCGAGCAGGTGCTCCCGGCTCGCGGTCTCGAGCGCCTGGCGCGCGCCGCGCGACACGGTGGCGACGAGGAAGCCCACCATGACCACGTCGATGAGCAGGAAGAAGAGGAGGAGCTTGCCCTGGAAGCTCCGGAGCAGATTCACGGTGGGGGGTTCCTACGGATGGGCGAGCACCAGCACGCCGCGGGGGTTGAAGGTGGCCAGCTTGTAGTCCGACGGGCTCAGCGCCTCGTGGCGGGCGGGGGTGAAGGCGGGCTGGTAGGTGCGCACCAGGCCTTCGTAGGGGCCCAGGCGCTCCAACGCCTCGCGCACCCGGGCCCGCTCGGTGGACTTCGCCTTCTGGATGGCGAGCGCGATCAGCCAGACGGCGTCATAGGCCTGCGCCGTGCCCGCCGGGCCGAAGATCTCCTCCTCGGAGCGGGTGCCGAACAGCGCGTGGTACTTCGCGGCCACCGCCTTCGCCCGCGCGCCCGGGTTGCCGATGAAGGAGAAGGTCTGCACCACGCGCAGGTCCACCTGGGCGAGCAGCGCTCCCGACTGGCGCACGAAGTCCGGTCCGCTGATGCCGCCATGCGCGTAGATGGGGAGCCGCTTGTCCGCGGGCCTGCGCATCAGGGCCTTCACGACGGCGGCGCTCTCGGGCGCGTTGGCCGCCAGCAGCAGGGCCTCCGCCCCCGACCGCTCCACCGCGGCCAGCTGCTCCTCCCCATCCGCGTCCGCCCAGTTGATCCACTGCACGGACACGGGCGCCAGGTGCCGCCGGGCGAGGGCCTCGGTGATGGCCTTGTCGTTGCTGCGGCCCCACCCGGTCTTCTCCGCGATGAGCCCGAGCCGCTTGTGGCCCCGCGCGAGCGCCTGCGCGACCAGGTACTCGGCCATCTGCGAGTCATTCACGGAGACGCGGAAGGTGTAGCTGGGCGACCAGTCGTGGTGGACCACGCCGGTGGTGGCCGCCCAGGGGCTCACGACGATGAGCTGGTGCTCGTGGATGTAGCGCAGGTTCTGGACGACGGGCGGGCCGTGCAGCCCCGTCAGGAGGGCCACCAGGTGGGGCGTGCTCGCGAGCTCCGGCAGCTGCTCCGTGGCCCGCGCGGGCACGCCGTGGTGATCCCTCACCACCAGCTCCAACTTCCGCCCTCCCAGCAGGCCCCCCTGCTCGTTGATCTCCGAGATGGCGAGCAGCGCCCCCCGGCGGAGGGCCTCGCCCGCCAGGGCCGAGCCGGAGCTCATGTCCGCGTGCAGACCCAGGACGATGGGGTCCTTGTCCCGCGCCGCGGCCACGCCGCAACACAGCAGCGCGAGGCCGATCACTCCTGGCAGCAGTCGTTTCATGGCACTCCCGCGAATTCGGGGAGGCCAGGATATACGAGCCCGGCGCGATTGGGGGGCCCGGCGGCGGGGCCCTCGTCTCAGCGCTTGAGATTGCGGAAGGGGTTGTTGAAGGGCTCGGCCGAGGGCTTCTGAGCCGCCGCAGCGGGGGCCTTGCCGCCCCCCTGCTTCACGCCCCCCTGCTTGCTGGCCGCCGGAGCGGGCTCGGGACGCGAGGAGCGTGGAGCCCCAACGGACGCGCCCGAGGTGCCCTCGGTGACGGCGCGCACGGACAGGGCGAGGCGCTTGCGGGTGAGGTCCACGCTCAACACCTTCACGGTCACCCGGTCGCCCACCTTCACCGCCTCGCTGGGGTCCTTGATGAAGCGGGTGGAGAGCTGGGACACGTGGACGAGCCCGTCCTGGTGCACGCCCACGTCCACGAAGGCCCCGAAGGCGGTGACGTTGGTGACGACGCCCTGCAGCACCATCCCCTCCTTCACGTCCTCCAGCTTCTGCAGGTCCTCGCGGTAGGAGGGCGCGGTGAAGTCGCCGCGTGGATCCCTGCTGGGCTTCTCCAGCTCGGCGAGGATGTCCTTGAGCGTCAGCTCGCCCAGGTCCGGCCCCAGGTAGCGCTTGGGGTCGATCTTCCGCACCAGCGCGGCGTTGCCCACCAGCTGCTTCACGTCCACGCCCAGGTCCTTGGCCATGCGCTCCACGACGCCGTAGCGCTCGGGGTGCACGGCGCTCGCGTCGAGCGGCTCGGGGCCGTGGACGCGCAGGAAGCCGGCGGCCTGCTCGAACGTCTTCGGGCCCAGCCCGCTCACCTTGAGGATCTCCCGGCGCGTGGTGAAGCGGCCCTTGGCGGCGCGGTGCGAGACGATCTTCCTGGCCAGCGTGGGGCCGATGCCGGACACGTGCTCCAGCAGCTGCGGGGACGCGGTGTTCACGTCCACGCCCACCGCGTTGACGCACGAGTCCACCACCTCGCCCAGCTTCTTCTTGAGCAGGCCCTGGTCCACGTCGTGCTGGTACTGGCCCACGCCGATGCTCTTGGGGTCGATCTTCACCAGCTCGGCGAGCGGATCCTGCAGCCGGCGGCCGATGGACACCGCGCCGCGCAGCGACACGTCCAGGTCGGGGAACTCCTCGCGCGCCACCTCGGAGGCCGAGTAGATGGAGGCGCCCTGCTCGCTCACGGACACCACGGGCACCTGCGAGCCGAGCGCCTTGAGCACCTCGCGCACGAACGTCTCCGCCTCGCGGCTGCCGGTGCCGTTGCCCACGGCGATGAGCTCGGGCTTGTGCTTGAGGATGATGGCCCCGCACTGCTTCGCCGCGGCGGCGCGCTCACTGCCGCTCTTCTCCGTGTAGAGCGTGGCGGTGTCCACCACCTTGCCGGTGCCATCCATCATGGCCGCCTTGATGCCGGTGCGCAGGCCCGGGTCCAGCGCGAGCACGGGCCGGCTGCCCGCGGGCGCGGTGAGCAGCAGGTGGCGCAGGTTCTGCCCGAAGACGGTGATGGCCTCGCGGTCCGCGCGCTCCTTCAGCTCGTTGCGCAGCTCGGACTCCAGCGAGGGGCCCATGAGCCGGTCCCACGAGTCCTCCACCGCCGCGCGCAGCTCGGGGGCGAACGGGGACTGGGGCTTCGTCACCACGCGCGAGGACAGCGTGCCCTTCACCTCGTCATCCGGGAGGGCCAGCTGGATGCGCAGCACCTCCTCGGCCTCGCCGCGCAGCAGCGCGAGAATGCGGTGCGAGGGTGCCTTGGACAGGTCCTCCTCGTGGTCCGCGTAGTTGTCGAACTTGGTGGCCTCGCCCTTCTTCTTGGCCACGACGGCCGAGCGCAGGCGGCCCTTCTGCACGCACATCTCGCGCGCGGTGCGGCGCAGGCCGGCGTCATCCGCCACGCGCTCGGCGCAGATGTCCCGCGCCCCGGCGAGCGCCGTCTCCAGGTCCGGCACCTCCTTGCCCGCGTCGACGAAGGCGCGCGCACGGGCGGCCACGTCGTCCTTCTTCCCCGCCTCCTGCTTCCAGAGCAGGTCCGCGAGCGGCTCCAGGCCCCGCTCCCGGGCGATGGCCGCGCGCGTGCGGCGCTTGGGCTTGTAGGGGAGGTACAGGTCCTCCAGCTCCGTGCGCGTCTTCGCGCGCTGGATCGCCTGGGCCAGCTCCGGGGTCAGCTTCCCCTGCCCCTCGATGGTGCGCAGGATGGTCTCCCGGCGCGCATCCAGCTCGGCGCGCTCGGCGGCCCGGTCCAGGATGGCCTGGATCTGCACCTCGTCCAGGCCCCCCGTGGCCTCCTTGCGGTAGCGGGCGATGAAGGGCACGGTCGCCCCCTCCTCGCTCAGCGCCAGGGTCCGGTCCACCTGCTCGGGCTTGAGGCCCAGTTCCTTCGACAGCTCGACGGCGTAGGCGTGCATGGCACCAAATACCCTACACCATCCCACACAAAATGGCGAGTCCCCCGGGGGGTTGGGAGGGGGATAAGAATCCCTCATGCACTCCCCTTCCCCTCGAGGATTCACCGCCGGGCCGTCCTGGCGGGCGCTGCTGCTCGCACTCGGGCTGAGCCTCCCCGCCGTGGCCGCCGAACCGGAGCCGCCCAGGCCAGACGCCGCCGGGCTCTTCCGCCGGTACGCGTCGGACAAGGACGAGCCGGCGCGGCAGGCCCTCTCCGCGCTCGGTCCGGACGCCGCCATCACCATCCTGGGCACGCCCGGCCCGGACATCACCGCGTCCAGGCGGGAGCAGATGCTCTCCGAGATCGGCTCCCCCGAGAATCGCCTGAGCTGGCTGTTCCGTGCGCTGGGCTCGAAGAACAAGGCCGCGGCGGACCTGGCGGCCACCCTGCTCACCTGCAACGACGGCAATGCCATCTACCTGGAACGCGCCGCGAAGACCCCGGCCACCGTGGAGGAGGCGCGGCGGCTGCTCGGGCACCCCACGCCTGTCGTCCGGCAGCTCTCGGCGGCGATCCTCACGGCGGCGGGCCAGCGCGGGGGGGACATCCAGCGTGAGCTGAAGTGGGGACTCATCCAATGCCGGGAAAACCTCCAGCCGCTGTTCGGCCAGAACGCACAGGAAGAGGATGTGACGAAGGAGCTGGTGCTCGCGACCCTGGATTCCTCGGGCGATGAGCAGAAGGTGGTCGAGCCCAAGCTGGTGTACCGGAAGGGGCGCTGGGAGCCGCTCGCCGGGCCGTTGACGGCCCCCTCCCAGTGGTTCGTCCTCACCCCCAAGGCGCGGACGCTCCAGACGGAGAAGACGTCCGTCCTGCTCCCCTCGGGTTGCGATACGCGCTTCTGGGCCCTGCGGGTGAAGGGCGAGACGGAGGGCGTGTTCGAGGGCCTCGCGGCCTCCCGGAAGCTGGAGTTCCAGTCCCTCCAACAGGGGCCCGACAAGCTCCAGGCCGCCGTGAAGGACGCCCTGAAGGTGCGGAGTGCCGCGGAGCTCAAGCTGCTGAAGGAACAGCTTCGCCACCAGGCGGCGAGTGCCGAGCAGCCCTCCACCGCCTGGACCCAGACCCGGCGCCCCGCGGACGAGCGCGCGCAGTGCTCGCCGGTCGCCGGCACCGAGTGGATCTGCTACGCGCGGCAGGAGCGCGAGCTGCGCGCCACGAATGGCGCCGAGCCGCTCTCCCACCTGTGCAGGTCCCTCTTCTGGCTGCGCGGGAACGAGTCGGCGATGCGCATCATCGAGTCCTCGCGCGAGTGCCTCGTCATCTCGGAGGAGATGGAGCGGGAGGACAACGTCCGCGAGCCGTTGGGAGCGATGATGCTGGAGGGGCATCCCTACTGGGTGCTCTCCACCCGCTTCGGCCCGGGCGGTTTCGAGCTGTGGGAGGCCCAGGCGGACGGCATGAAGCGGGTGAGTCCCCTCCGGTACCAATGGGGGGCCTGCGACTAGCACGCGGGCACTCCGCGTCCCCACCTGCCGAGGGGAGGACGCGGAGGCTCCGGCGGACGGCTACGGGAACGCGGCGGAGGGATCCTTCAGCACGCAGATGAGCGCGTCCGGATCGCACTTCACGGCGAAGCTCGGGTTGATGCCCGAGCCGCGCAGGCGGCCCACGGAGGGATCCGCCTTCGGGTCGCACTTCGCCTCATCCGGCTTGCCGCTGGTGGCGCAGGACACGACCGGCCAGATGCCCTTCACCTTGTATCTGGCCGTGCAGTCGTTCTCCGTGTAGCTCAGGTCCGCGACGAACAACGTGCCCGGGATGTCCGGCGTGTTGTAGATGCGCACGTTGGACCAGGCGTAGGTGAGGCTCAGGCCCGGCTCGCCCACGGTGGCCGAGCGCAGTTCCACGCGGGTCGGGCCGTCGAAGCGGGGGACCTCGCAGTAGTTGTCCGGGCCCGGGGCGTCCGTCGTGAGATCGCCCACGGCCTGGCGCGCGACCGTCGCGTCCGGATCCACCGTGTACTTCTTGCTCACCACCCACCAGGGCTGGGAGCGGATGCCCACCCGGTCCTTCACGTTCGGGTCCCTGTCCGTCGAGGCCGGGTTCTGGCTGAAGTACTTCTGCAGACCCACCGCCTCGGGCTTGAGGTGCGCGCACGAGGCCGCCGCGTCCTCGCCCGGAGCCAGGGTATAGCTGGTGGCGAACGAGCCGGTGGAGCCGTCCGACACGGCGCGCGCCACCACGCACTGCGGGTCCTGCTGCTGGGCATCACAGGCGCCCAGGGTGGAGACGAGCAGCACCGCTCCCGTGCCCAATCCAATCAGTCGAAGAGTCATGATGTTTCTCCCAGGAGCGTTTCTCAGAAGCTCAGCTTCATGCCGAAGCGGATGGAGCGGGGCGGCTGATACGCGGTGGGCTTCTTGAAGTTGGGGTTGATGTCCGCGTTGGTGATGGCCACCGGCTTGTCCAGCGGCGCGGTGGTGACGTAGACGCGGCAGTCGGGGCTGGGCGTTTCCGTGCGGCAGGCCTCCAGGTCCGCCGGCTTGCCGTTCTGCTCGATGGGGTGCACGCGGGTGGTGGTGAAGACCTGATCCCTCGCCGTCACCTCCTGGAAGTTGAAGATGTTGAAGACGTCCAGGGAGAGGCTGAGCGCGTAGTTGCCCGCGAGCTTCTTGGTGATGCCCAGGTGGCCGTCCATGTTGTGCACCCAGGGCAGCCGGCCCGCGCTGCCACGCGGCAGGATGAACGTCTCCGCGCCACTGCGGCGGGGGTGGAAGCCCAGGTAGTTGAGCGGCGCGCCCGAGCGGCTGCGCCAGCCACCGCCGATGTCGAGGCTCAGGTCCTTGGCCAGCCGGAACTCCTTGGCGCCGAAGGCCTTGAAGGCGTGCGTGCGGTCACCCGGCAGCGGGCCGTCGCGGTTGACGGTGAGCGACAGCAGATCGAAGTCGCGCGTCAGGTTGGGGGAGATCTGCCCGGTGTCCGCGCGGAAGAGGCCCGAGTAGTTGCCGCGCAGCGAGGACCACGTGTAGCTGACCTGCGCCAGCCACCCGTCCGAGAAGCTCTTGGTGTAGTAGGCGTTCACCGCGTCGTAGTCGCGGCGGGCCTCCGGGAAGTCCGTGGAGAAGCCCTTGCCCGGGTTGCCCAGGAAGAAGGTGGTGCCGTCGTCGCGGCTCATGTCCTCGATGACGTCATTGAGGTAGCGCCGGGTGTACTGGAGGCCCACGCGCCCGAGCAGCACCTCGTACTCGGCGCCCAGGACGAACTCGTCGCTGGACTGGGCGCGGATGTTCGGATCCACCGGCACCCGGTCACCGCCCTCGCCGCCCCAGAACTGGTTGGGGTTCTCCGGATTGCCGATGGACTGGCGGTTGGAGTTCACGTTGCAGTCGCCCCCCTCGACGAGGTCCGCGGGGTCGCGCGGATCGCACCTGGGCGCGTTGTACGTGGCCGTCAGCAGCTGCTGCTGGGGGAAGGACAGGTCCGCCATGTCCAGCGGGACGTTCTCGTAGAAGCGCGCGTAGTTGGCGTAGAGCTTCGAGCGGCCCTGCTGGGTGAAGTCGTAGATGACGCCGACGCGGGGCGACCACTGGTGGGGCAGGTTCAGGCCCATCTTGCCGTCCAGGCCCCAGATGGTCTGCGTGTCGTAGCGCACGCCCACGTTGACCGTCACCTTGTCCATGATGGACCAGCTGTCCTGCACGAAGCCGCCCACCGTCGCCGAGGTGGAGGTGCCCTCCTTGAAGGGCAGCGGCACGATGGTGTCCGGGCCGCTCAGGTAGCCGTACTGGTTGAGCGTGAAGAAGCACGCGCCGCTGGTGCACTCCTGCCAGGGCGTGCCGCCGGTGCGCGCGCGCTTGTTGTAGAAGCTCGCGCCCTCGGCATCGATGCCGGCCTTGACGACGTGGTGGCCGAGCGCCTCGAGCAGGTACGTGCCCACCACCTTGCCCTGGTAGCGGTCCAGCGCCGAGACGCTGATGGTGCCGGGCCCACCGCTGGCGTACGTGGCGACAGGGCAGCGGGTCGCGTACATCCCATCGGGCATGCCCGCGGGCGAGTCACAGACGGAGGGGTCCTCGAGCTGCTCGAACTCGGTGATGCTGTGGTAGTCGCGCAACGTCACCGGCACCCGGTTGCCCGTAACGGGGTCTACTGTCGAGCCCACGCTGCGCGTGCGCCGCCAGGCGATGTTGGACTGCGCGGAGAGCCCCTGGCCGGTGCCGAGCCCCGAGCCATCCGACGGAAGGGTGGAGGCATTCTGGTGGTGCCAGCCAAGCGTCGCGTCCACCAGCAGCTTCTTGTCGAAGAAGGAGGAGGTCTGCTTGGCGACGATGTCCATCGCGCCGCCCGTGCGGCGGGTGGCGATGGCCTCATAGGCGCCCTGGACGGAGCAGGACAGCCCGCTGCACACCTCGGCCGCGCCATCGCGGCTGAAGGCGTACCGGCCCGCGCCACCCGACCAGTTGGGCGTGCCGTACACCGACAGCGACAGGTTGTGGTCCGCGTTGAAGAGGTAGGTCAGCTTGCCGATGTACTGCACGGTCCGCTCGTCCGCGAAGCGATCCGTCCGGCCGCCCTCGATGGGCGTGGCGATCTGGAAGCGCGTCTCCGGGTCGACACGGGCGGCGCCCACGGCGTCGCAACCGTTCGCCTTGTCCACCGCCGTGCAGATGTCCAGGGCGCTGATCTGCCGCGACACCTGGATGCGATTGAAGGAGGGCGCCAGGCCCGCGTAGAACCACAGCTTGTCCTTGAGGATGGGGCCACCCACCTCGAAGCCGAAGTCCCCCTGGTTCCACGGCGTGCCCTGGGTGGAGATGACGCTGCCGGCCTGCTGGATGACCGGGCCGGCCATCTGCAGGAAGCCCGGAGCCATGTTGCCGAACACGGAGCCGTGGAACTCGTTGGAGCCGGACTTGGTGACCACGTTCATCACGCCGCCCGTGGCGCGGCCGTACTCGGGCATGTAGCCACCGGTGATGACGTTGACCTCCTTGACGAACTCCACCGACAGCGGCGTGCCGATGGTGCCCACGGCCGGGTCGTTCACCGACAGGCCATCCACCACGAACTGGTTCTCCGGCGAGGTGCCACCGTTGATGCTCACGCCGTAGGTGTCCTCCTGCGCGCCCGGCGCCATCTCGGCCAGCGACTCGAAGGAGCGCGAGGCCGAGCCCTTCGAGCCCGGCCGGCTCACCGCGAGGTTCTTCAGGATGGCGGCGTCGATGTTCAGGCCCGACGCGCTCGAGGCCACGTCCACCGTGGGCGGAGCGGCCGTGACGGTGATCTCCTCGCTCAGACCGCCCTCGGGCAGCATCTCCACGTTGAAGCGGATGGTGCGGTCGATGCGCAGCTGGATGTCACCGCGCGAGAAGGGACGGAAGCCGTCGGCATCCACCCGGAGGGTGTAGTTGCCCGACGGCAGCTGCGGAATCCGGTACTGGCCGCTGACGTCGGACACCACCGTCTGCTCGCCCTGAAGGCTCGGAGACGTGACCGTCACCACCGCGTCCTGCAGTGGCTTCTTGTCGGCCGAGTTGATGATTTTGCCGGTGATGACCGCCGTGCCCTGGGCCCATGCGCTGGACCCGAGCAGCAACAGCAGGACACACCACGCGCGAGCAAGTCGAACGTGCGAAGACAAGATGCTGACCCCTCCTGGGAAGTGGGTCACACCTTAGTCACATTTTCGAAAGTTGGGAATTCAGCGCGCGTAGCGAATGATTCGCTCCACGCGGTAATTGCCGGGCAGCGCCATTTGTCGCAGCAGCATCAGCTCCGCGGGCAGACCCACCCGGAGTGAGAGCTCGCTCCGGGGCGGCAGGGGCAGCGAGTCCCCCACCCTCACGTCCCGCGAGGGCAGCGGCACGGCGATGAGCCCGGTGCCATCCACCTCCTCCACGGCGCCGTAGACGCGCAAGTCTCCCAGCTCCTCGATGGAGCCCGAGAGCACGACGGAGGCCGAGCCCTCGCGGGTGCGCACCGCCTGGGCCGCGGCCACGCCCACGTCCGCGAGGAAGGCGTCTCCCGCCTCGCCGAAGACGTGGGCACCGCGGATGACGAGGTGCAGCATGCCCTTGCTGTCATTGAGGGGAATGGACTCGTAGCGCTCGAGGTCCGCGTGCTCCACCGCGCCGGTGGAGAGGGATTCCAGGGCGGAGACGAGGGCCACGAAGTTGAGCCGGAGCAACGGCTCGTCGGGCTCGGCCGAGGGCCACGGTCCGGTCTCGATGAGCACGGTGGGCGTGCCCCAGCGCACGAGGTTGTCGCCGAAGGCGCGGACCTCGAAGGAGTCGTCGTAGCGGCCGATCTGCCCGGGGGCGAGCGGCTCGAGGGCGTCGCGGATGACGGCGCAGACCCTCTTGGCGAGCACCCGGCCCGGGTTGTCGCCACGCGTTGCGTCGAACGGAGGCGCGAGCAGGGAGATGGAGGCGGGCCTGCGCGAGCCATCGCCCACCGCGGTGCGCCAGCTCTGGTTGTGGAGGTTGAAGCCGAGCGACGGCTGGAGCCTGTCGCGGAGCGCCTTGAGGGTACGGCCCTCGGGCGTCTGGAGCGCGAGCGCGTCGCGGTTGACGTCGATGCCCTGGGCGTTGCGCCGCTGGAAACGCTCGGCGCCATCGGGGTTGAGCATGGGCACGGCGTGCAGGGTAAGCGCGGAGAGCATCCGGGCCACGCGCGGGTGGGCGCGGTGGAGACGGAGGTACTCGAAGAGGTCCAACAGGGCCGTGGTGGCGGTGGGCTCGTCCCCGTGCATCTGGGACCAGAGGAGGATGTGGCGGGGGCCGGAGCCCACGCGGACGAGGTGGAGCGGGCGTCCTTCCACGGAGCGTCCTACCTCTTCCACACGGAAGAGCTCCGGCACCGACTCGGCGAGGCGGCGGAGCTGAGACTGCACGTGGGGGTGGCGGACGAGCGCGGGGGGCGGGAGGCCCTGGAGGCGGACGTCGGCCCAGAGGGCGAAGAGCTCCTGGGGAGTGGCGGGGGCGGTCACGATGATCCTCTCTTTATCCGGTGGGTGCCCCGGAGGCGCGGATGGGATTATGACGGGACTCCATGCTGCCCGAACCCATCCGCAACGCGATCGACGTAGCCAGTAATGCCGTCTGGGGCCCCTGGACGATGGCCCTCCTGCTCGGAACTGGTGTGTTCCTGACGATCCGGCTGCGGTTCGTCCAGGTGGCGCGCTTCCGGGAGGGGTTGAGGGCCATGGTGCCAGCCCAGGCGAGCGGCGCTGGGACGCTGAGCCCCTTCCAGGCCTTCATGACGGCGCTCGGCGCGTCGATTGGTACGGGCAACATCGCGGGCGTGGCCACGGCCATCGTGAGCGGTGGGCCGGGCGCGCTGTTCTGGATCTGGGTGTACGGCTTCTTCGCCACGAGCATCAAGTTCTGCGAGGCCGTGCTGGGCATCCAGTACCGCAAGGTGCACGGGGACCGGTTGTCGGCGGGGCCCATGCACTACCTGAAGGACGGTCTCGGCTCGCCGAAGCTGGCGTGGCTCTACGCGGTCATCGCGGGCGTGGCCGCGCTCACGACGACGCCCTTCACGCAGCCCAACTCCATCGCCGTGGTGTGGCAGAGCCAGTTCAATATTCCCCCGCTGTACTCGGGCCTGGGGCTCGCGGTGCTCACGTGGCTGGTGGTGATTGGCGGCGTGAAGAGCATCGGCCGCGCGGCCGAGAAGCTCGCGCCGCTGAAGGTGGGGCTGTACCTGGCGGGAGGGCTCATCGTCATCCTCACGCACGCGGCGCAGCTGCCGTCGGTGTTCGCGCTCATCCTGCGCGAGGCGTTCTCCATGGAGGCGGCCGGAGGCGGTGCGCTCGGAGTGGGGATGATGACGGCGATGCGCTACGGAATCGCCCGAGGCATCTACGCCAACGAGGCGGGGTACGGCACGGCGGCGGTGGCGTATGGCACGGCACAGACGGATGCACCGGTGAAGCAGGGACTGCAGGCGGTGATGGAGGTGTTCATCGTCTCGTGCGTGACGTCGACCATCAGCGCGCTGGTGATTCTGGCGAGCGGCGCGTGGACGTCCGGGCTCACGAGCACGGCGGTGGTGGCTCAGGCCTTCAACACGGCGATTCCCACGGTGGGCGGATGGGTGGTGGCCTTCTGTGCCTTCCTGTTCGGCTACACCACGCTGATCGGCTGGGCGTATTACGGCGAGCAGTTCCTCGAGTACGCCTTTGGCCTGCGCATCACCAAACCCTACCGGTGGATCTACTGCGGCCTGGTCGTCTTCGGCGCCATGGGCAAGGTGGAGACCATCTGGGCCTGGGGAGACTTGATGAATGGCTTGCAGGTGTTCCCCAACCTCGTGGGATTGATTGGCTTGAGCGGCGTGGCGGCCTCGGTGCTGCGCCGGCCCAAGGCCCAGGAGCCACAGGTGGGGACCACCGCGCCTCCTCTCGCCTGAGGAAGCAGGAAGCGGACTCATGCCGAGCGGCCCACGCATCCTCCTCATCGCGGAACGCTTCCCTCCTGACCTGGGAGGACTCGCGCGCAGCGGCGCACGCACCGCGGGCTCCCTCGCCCGGTTGGACGCCCAGGTGGACGTGCTCACCTGGACCCGGACCCTGCCTCCCGGCGCCCTCCAGACGCTCGACGCGGGCGAGGTCGCCGCCTCCGCTCGTGGCGCCACGCTGCACCGGCTCGGCCTCTTCGGCCAGACGGACACGTCCATGCAGCACACGCTCGACGTGCTCGACTACCTGCACTCGCGCCACCGCTACCAGCTCGTCTGGGGGCACTACCTCTCGCCCCCGGGATTCATGGCCGTCACCTTCGCCGGGCTCGCCGGCATTCCCTCCACCGTCAGCGCCCGCGGCAATGACGTGGACCAGGCCATGTTCCCCCCGGGTGACTTCGCCCGCCTCCTCTGGACGCTCCAGCGCGCCACCGTCCTCACCGCCGCCTCGGGAGACCTCGGACGCAAGATGGCCATGCTGCTCGGACGGGACCCGGGCGTCGAGGTCATCCCCAACGCCGTGGACACCACCCTCTTCCACACCGGCCCGGCGGACCCCGCGCTGCGCGAGCGCCTCGGCATCCAGCCCGGTGAGCTCGTGCTCGGCTTCTCCGGAGAGCTGCGCCACAAGAAGGGCGTCCCCTTCCTCCTGTCCGCCCTCTCCGAGGTGCGCAAGGTGCGGCCCGCGTGTCTGCTCGTCATCGGCGAGGTGCGCTCCCGCGAGCAGGAGCACCTCACCGCCTTCCGCACCGAGCACCCCGAGGCCGCCGCGCGCATCCTCGTCACCGGCCGGCTCGATGCGCCCGAGGACGTGGCCGCCCACCTGCGCCTGTGCGACGTCTACCTCCAGCCCTCGCTCTGGGATGGCATGCCCAACGCGATGCTCGAGGCCATGGCCTGTGCCCGCGTGGTCGTCGCCAGCGACGCGGGCGGCATCCCCGAGGCCATCGACTCCGGGCACAACGGCTTCCTCGTGCCCAAGGCGCTGCTCAACCACCTGGGACAGGCGGTGGTCGACGTGCTGAGCCTGTCCGAGGAGCGCAGGGCCGCCATCGGCACCGCGGCCCGCGCCCGCATCGAGGAGCGCTTTCAGGCACAGGCCGAGGCCACGGCGCTCCAGCGCGTGCTGGACCGCACCATCCCGAAGGCCTCCTCGTAGGCCGCCACCAGGGACTCCTGCGCCCGCGCCCAGGTGAAGTCCCGCTCGACGTGGGCCCTCCCCTGCTGGCTCATCCGGAGGCCCAGCGCCGGATCCGCCCTCAAGTCGCGCACCGCCTCGGCGATGGCCTTGGGCGAACCCGGGCGCACGAGGAACGCGTGCACGCCGTGCTCCGCCACCGCGCGCACCACGGGCAGGTCGCTCGCCACCACTGGCGTGCCCGAGGCCATCGCCTCCAGCAGCTTCAGCGGACAGCACCCCTGCACGAGGTTCCGGTCATTGGGCGGCAGCGGCACCAGCACCACGTCACAGGCATGGTGGAGCCGCGCCAGCTCCGCCTGCGGCAACGCGTCGAGCAGCTCCACCGCGCCCTCGCCCACCAGCTCGCCACACATGTCCAGCAGCTCGCGACGCTGCTCCCGGCGCGTGGGGCCCACCAGCGTGAGCAGCACCGGAACGTCACGGCGCAGCAGACGGCACGCCTCGATGGCGTGGTGCACGCCCTGCCATGACGTCATCGTCCCGCTGTAGAGCAGGCGCACGGGCCGCTCCGCCCAGGGCCTCGGCGGCTGGTAGGTGAAGAGCCCGGTGTCCACCCCGTTGGGGATGACGCGGATGCGGCCCGGTGCCACGCCACGCGACTCCAGGTGGCGCGCCGTCACCGCGCTCGGCGTGAGGAGCAGGTCCGCCTTCTCCAGACACACGTCCTCCTGCGCCACCAGCTTGCGCAGCAGCTCGTCGTCCTCCGCCACCGCGGGCGCGTGGTACTTCAGCTCGATGGAGGGCAGGCCATTCACCTCGAACACCAGGTGCTCGGTGAGCTGCTCCTTGCGCCGGGCGATGGGATAGCCCTCGAAGATGGAGCGCACGTGCACCACGGACGCCCGCTCCCGTCCCCGCCACCACGCCGCGAGCTCTCCCCGGAAGCACATGGCCTGCTGGATGAGATCCGGCCCCTGGGCCCGCATCGGATGGAAGCGGACGCCCTCGGGTGGCGGCTCGCCCGCCTCGCCTCCGATGGCCAGCAATTCCACCCCGCCAAAGGCCCGGCCGAGCGCCTCGACGAAGGCGCGGATGTGGACCGCCGCTCCCTTGGGCGCGGGAAAGCGATCGAAGGACGCGTAGATGATTCCGGAGGAGGACACGGCCCTCGCAGTATCCCGCCTGGGGGCGCCCGGCACCAACCCCCTGATTGACCGGTGGGATGAGGGACTCCTACGATCCTCCTTCCTTTCACTCCGAGAGCGGACCTTGGCCGTCGACGTCGAGCAGTTCAGAAAAGAGCGCATCTACCGCGCCCAGGCCCCCTGCACCCAGGTGTCCGAGGAGCTCCAGCACCTGGGCGACCTCGATCGCGTCCATGAGAAGAAGGAACTCCGAACGCACAGCGTTGGAGTCCTCTCGATGATTGGCAGCCTGCCCGTGGGGTTCATCGGGCTCGCCATGTCGGACGAGGAATCCGGCCCCTCCCTCCTGCTCTGGATGGGGGTGCTCATGTTCTTCGGGGGCCTCGTCTCCTTCCTCATGAGCAAGCGCTACAAGCGGCTGAACCTGGAGAACCGGCGCTACGAGCTGGCCTCCCGTGTGGTGGGGCTGCTCCGGGCCGACATGGCTCCCGAAGAGCCGGTGACGCTCGAGCTCGACCTGCGCGAGGACTCGCACCCGGACAAGTACCAGAACGAGAGCAGGACGCCGAGCGGCTGGAAGGTGAGGCACTACCTGGATCCGTGGCTCTCCCTGCAGGCGCGGCTGCTGGATGGGACGCACTTGCGCCTGGAGATGACCGAGCGCCTCCAGCTGCGCAGCCGGACGAAGACCAACGCTCGCGGAAAGACGAAGTACCAGAACAAGCGTCTGTCGGATGCGTTCCTGCGCGTGCGGCTCCGGGTGAAGCCCGAGCGCTACCAGCACCTCGGACGGATCGGCTCCCGGGCCCAGGGCGCCGTGCAGGTGATGACGGGCACCCAGCTCGAGGACCTCACCGTGGAGGCGGACCGCGTCGACATGACGCTCTACCTGGGCAACCCGTGGAGTGCCGGCAACGAGCCCCGCCCGAACCCCGAGACCCGGAGCACCGGACCCACGCCCCTGAACGGCCAACGGGTGGTGGCGACGGCGTTGCTGAGCCTCTACCAGATCCTCAACCTGTCACGAGCCCTCGACAAGAAGGCCGTGCACTCGCGCGCGGGCTGAGCCACGCGGCGCCGCCAGGAAATCGCACGCACCCATGTCCCCTCCCCCTCGCGAGATGCTCGGTCCCTGTCAGGAGAAAGCCGGGTTCCTCTTCGCGCATGACTGCCCCCGGCCCGCCACCCAGCGGTGCGCGCAGTGCGACAAGCCCATCTGCGCCGAGCATGGCCATCCGTGGAACGGGCAGCAGATCTGCACCGGGTGCTTCAAGGCCACCCGCCAGGAGGAGGCCCAGGCCTCGAAGTTCCGCCGCGCCCCCGAGGGCGTGGACGACGATCCCTATCTCTACTCCAGCTACTACTACCGGGGTTACGGCTACTACGACCACGGATACTGGGGCCATGACATCCTCAACGATCCCAACGACTTCACCGAAGCCGATGGCCTGCCCCTGCGCCAGCGCGCCCGGGACCGGCGCGAGTTCGAGGAGGACATGGGCGGAAGTTGAGCCATGAGCGGGCAACGCTGGCTCCTCTACGCGCTCGGCGGAGGCATGGGGCACCTGACGCGCGCCGTGGCGCTCGGGCGCGCGGCCCGGCGGCGGGGACACCGGGTGGAGCTCGTCACGAACAGCCCCTTCGCTCCCGGGCTGGCCCTGGAGAACGAGCTGGGCGAGGGCAACGTCCACCGGCTCGGCGCGGAGCTCGACAAGCACGCCGTGCGCGAGTCCATCGAGCGGCTGCTCGACCGTGTCCGCCCCGAGGTGCTCGTCGTGGACACCTTCCCGCGGGGACTCGGCGGTGAGCTCGCGCCGCTGCTGCCCGGGATGAAGGCGCGGAAGGTGCTCGTGCACCGGGACCTGCACCCGGACTACGTGGAGCGCTTCGGACTGGCGCGGTTCGTCGACACCTTCGATCGGCTGCTCGTCCCCGGCGAGCCCGCGCCCTTCGCCCACCACCCGCGCGCCGTGAGCACGCCGCCGTGGCTGCTGCTCGATGCCGGGGAGTTGCTGGATGTTCCCACCGCGCGGATGAAGCTGGGCGTACCGGCCGGACAGGACACGGTGCCCGTGGTGGCCGTGCTGGCCTGTGGCCGGCCCGAGGAGGTGGACGAGTCCGCCGTGCTCGCGGAGAGGCTCCAGCGCACGCACGGAATGCGCGCCTTCGTCCGGCTGCTGTCTCCCAGCGCTCCACCGAGGCTCTGGCCCGCGCTGTCGGTCATGCGAGGCATCGACGTCCTGGTGGGCGCGGGCGGCTACAACACCGTCCAGGAGGCGCGCGCCACGGGGACACCGCTGGTGGCCATCGCCCGGCCCCGGCTCTATGACCGGCAGGCGCTGCGGCTCCGGGACTCGGAGCGCATCTCCACGCTCGACGAAGCCCTCGAGCGTGTGAGGGAGCTGCTGCGAAGCGGGGCCACTTCCTGCCCCGAGCGGCCCGTGCCCGCCTACGTCAACGGGACCCACGAGGCGGTGCGGCTCATCGAGGAATGAGGCCTGGCTCAGCACTCGAAGACGGCCACTCCATCGGCCACCAGCGCCGGTTCACCCTGGTGCACGCCGGTGCATTCTGGCATTTGTCCCCTCCCGTCGCTTGGCCTATACCCCTTCCAGGACGAGCAACCTGCGCTCGGAGAGACGATGCTCGAACGGCTGGAGCTCCATCACGTCGGACCGGCACCGCAGCTGGAATTCGACTTCGCCTCCCGGCTGAATCTCCTCACGGGAGACAACGGGCTCGGAAAGACGTTCATCCTGGACGTTGCCTGGTGGGCGTTGACCCGTTCCTGGGCCGGGTATCCCGCAAGCCCTCACCGGGGCCAGGACATAGAGCCCGCCATCGCGTTCCGATACACGAGCAGGCTCACCTCCCTCGAATACTCCAGCACCTACGACTTCCAGGCTCAGGCCTGGACACCCAAACCACGGCAGCCTGGGAACCCAGGGCTGGTCCTCTATGCTCGTGTGGACGGCTCATTCTCGGTTTGGGATCCAGCACGTAATTCCTGGAAGGATGTCCCCCTCGGGGTGGAGGCATCAGACCGCCGTCCTCGCGCGTACCACTTCGCGCCCTCTCAGGTCTGGGATGGACTGGAGCCGGATGGCAGAGTCCTCTGCAATGGCTTGATTCGTGACTGGGCATCCTGGCAAGGCCGTAACAACGAGCCCTACCAGCAGCTCTTGAAGGTACTGGAAGTGCTCTCCCCCTCTGATGAGGAGCGCATCGTTCCAGGAGAGCTCACCCGCATCAGCCTGGAAGACGTCCGTGACATGCCGACCCTCCGGACGCAGTACAACCAGGAAGTACCGGTGGTGCATGCCTCGGCGGGGTTCAAGCGCATCATCTCCCTGGCCTACCTGCTCGTCTGGGCCTGGCATGAGCACATCCAGGCAAGCCGTCTGCTCAACCAGGAGGCCACCCGGCAGATCATCTTCCTGGTCGATGAGGTCGAGGCACACCTGCATCCTCGTTGGCAGAGGACCATCCTACGCTCCTTGCTGAGCGCGATCTCAGCGCTCTCAGGAGCGGATGACGTCAAGGTCCAGGTCATCGCGGTCACCCACTCACCGCTTCTGCTCGCCTCCCTGGAGCCGCTGTTCGATCCCAGCCAGGACGCACTCTGGCACATGGAACTGGTCAATGGGACGGTGAACCTGGAGCGGGAAACCTGGCGGCGGCGGGGTGATGCCAACTCCTGGCTCATCTCCGACCTGTTCGACCTGAAGGAGCCCCGCTCCCTCGAAGCGGAGCAGGCGCTCCAGCAGGCGGAGGGATTGATGCGCCGCGAGCATGTTCAGCGCGCGGAGTTCGATGAGGTTCTGGGGAAGCTGCGGGAGAGCCTTCCGGATGTGGACCCCTTCTGGGTGCAGTGGCGGTTCTGGGCGAGGCAATCGGGATTCGAGCCATGATCCATGTCGAGCAGCAGCCCGAACCACGTCCACCCGACTTCGACTTCGACGGGGAAGTCCGGCAACCCGGGCTGAGTGCCCTGGCCGAACTGACGGGACAAGCGCCAACGATTCGCCGCCCAGGCCCTCGCATCCAGCAACAAGCGGACCGGCCCGAAGACCTGGGCCCCGCAGTGCTCCGGAAGTATGACTATTGGACCCGAGCCCTCGGCGCGCTTCACGAGGCCTACGGCGGCATCTGCGCCTATTCGTGCTTCTACATCGAGCCCATCACCGGCCCGACGGTTGATCACTTCGTCGCCATCACCCGTACGGCTCCCCAGGAAGCCTACGAGTGGAACAACTATCGGCTCGCATGCTCGCTGATGAATGCGAGCAAGAACGCATTTCCAGACGTCCTGGACCCTTTCGAGGTGCAGGACGGCTGGTTCGTGCTCAACCTGGATACTTTCGAGGTCGAGCCCGCGAAGAACCTCGATGCGGAGTTGAAACAGCGCGTGGAGCACACGTGCGGCCGCCTGAAGCTCAACTCCACCGAGTGCAAGAACATGCGCCGCCGGTGGTTCAACATGTATTGGGCACCTCGGGTGCCATCCCAGCCGGTTCCCCTATGGTTCTTCGAGGAAAATGCCCCCTTCCTGGCGCGAGAGATGCGCCGGCAAGGCCGCGTTCGTCCCGAGGACCAGGGACCAGTTCCCGCTCCACGCGCGGGCGAGGCATGAGGCGGGCGCAGCCCCGGTGAGCCCCCAGGGGACCCGCCCGCCTCAGTGGATGATCCGGTGCACCTGCTCCAGCAGCACCGCGCACACCAGTCCGCCGTAGGTGCCCAGCACGTAGCCCGCCACCGCCAGCATGACGCCCACGGGCGCGAGCGCCGGGTGGAAGGCCGCCGCCACCACCGACGCCGAGGCGGCTCCGCCCACGTTGGCCTGCGAGCCCACGGCCGCGAAGAAGATGGGCGCCCGCAGCAGCCGCCGCGTCCCCAGGATGAAGGCCGCGTGAATCGCCATCCACACCATGCCCACCGCCACCAGCGCGGGCGCGTCCAGCAGCCGCCGGAAGTCGGCCCGGGCGCCAATGGTCATCACCAGCACGTAGAGGAACAACATGCCCACCCGGCTGGCCCCTGCACCCTCCAGCTTGCGCAGCGGGGTGAAGGACAGCGCGACACCCACCGTCGTCACCAGCAGCACCACCCAGGTGAAGCCCGTGATGATGGTGCCGATGTCCGGCAGGAACTTCGCCACCGCCGTGCACGCCACCGTGGTGCCGAACCCCAGGGTGAGGATCCACACCAGATCCGTCAGGCTCGCGGGCCGCAACACCGAGGCCTGGAAGCGCTCCACCTGCTCGCGCACCACGTCGATGGCCCGCCGGTCCGCGCCCATGCGCGTGTCCATGGCCAGCTCGCGGCCCGCGAAGTAGAGCAGCACAGCCGTCCACATGTTCGACACGCCCACGTCCACGACCACCATCATGCTCAAGGTGTTGTCGTGCGTGCCGATGCTCTGCCCGATGGCCACGAAGTTCGCGCTGCCGCCGATCCACGAGCCACTCAGCGCCGCCAGGCCCTTCCAGGCCTGCTCTCCGAGGTCCGCCGGCACCAGCCAGCCCAGCAGCAGGTACGCGAGCGGCCCTCCGACGATGATGCCCGCCGTCCCCGCCAGGAAGAGCCACACCGCGCTGCGCCCCAGCCGGGAGATGGCCGGCAGATCCATCGACAGCACCTGGAGCACCAGGCTCGTGGGCAACAGGTACGCCGACACGAAGCCGTAGAGCTCCGACTTCGTGGGGATGAGGCCCGTGTTCGACAGCAGCGTGGGCACGAAATAGACGAGCACCACGATGGGCACGACCTTGAAGACGCGCCCCACCACCGGGTGCCGCTCGGCGGCGAAGAGCAGCGCCAGCACGGTCAGCAGCACCGCGAGCACCGCCATCGGATTCTGGACGAGCGGCTCCGTCATGGAGTGGACCGCGGCTCCACGCCGAGTCCGGGTCCCTCACCCAGGCGGATGCGCCCGTCCACCACCGGGTGCCCCTGGAAGGGCTCCGACGCGAGGAGCAGGTTGCCGTCCAGGTCCAGCCAGTCCACCAAGGGCCCCAAGTGCGCGCCCGCGGCGATGCCCACCGACGTCTCCACCATGCACCCCAGCATGATCTTCAACCCGCAGGAGCGCGCCGTCTCGATGATGCGCAGCGCCTCGCGGATGCCGCCGCACTTCTGCAGCTTCACGTTGATGCCGTGGTAGCCCTCGGCCAGCTTCGGCACGTCCGAGGCCATCATCAACGCCTCGTCCGCCACCAGCGGCAGCGGCGAGCGCTGGCGCAGCCACTTCGCGCCCTCGACATCCGCCGCCGGGAGCGGTTGCTCCACCAGTTCCACGCCCTGCGTCGCCAGCCACTCGATGTGCTTCAACGCCTCGTCCGGCGTCCACGCCTCGTTGGCGTCCACCCGCACCGTCTTGGGCGTGGCGGCCCGCACCGCGCCGAACATCTCGCGCACCGACTGCGCGCCGAGTTTGATCTTCAACACCGGGTACGGCTCGGCTTCACGCACCTTCTGGGCCATGGCCGCCGGATCGTCGATGCCAATGGAGAACGACGTGATGGGCATCCGCGACGGAT
This sequence comes from Archangium sp., assembly GCF_057119385.1. Taxonomy (NCBI): domain Bacteria; kingdom Pseudomonadati; phylum Myxococcota; class Myxococcia; order Myxococcales; family Archangiaceae; genus Archangium; species Archangium sp. Next base: position 39,242 of record NZ_DBNGVP010000117.1, read on the forward strand.
CCACCCCGAACATCCGGTAGAGCGGCACCCCGAGGCGCTTGCCGGCCAGGTCGTGCAGCGCGATGTCCAGCGCCGCCTTCGCCGCGTGGTTGCCCGGCAGGGCCTCCTCGATGCGCTCGGACAGGACGCGGAAATGACGCGGGTCGCCATCGAGCGCCGGGGCGAGCTTCTCGAGCGCCGCCGTCACCGTCTCGGCGGACTCGCCATAGCGCACGTTGGGGGCGGCCTCGCCGCGGCCTACGAGGTTGCCCTCACGCAGCTCGACGATGACATTGCGCTTCGAGGTGCTGGTCCCCCGCGAGATCGTCCAGGCGTGGCGGAGGGGTAGCTCGATGACTCGGACATCCATCGGAAGTGACATGCGATGAGCCTCCCAGGGAGAGCGGCCATTACCATAGACTGACAATATGCGCCCCCTGTTCTTCGCTCTCGCCCTCCTGGCCGTGCCGGGTTGCGGCCACGCCGCCGCACCGTCTCGAAGCGCCCCGCCCCGAGCGGCCGAGGAGATGCGCACGCTCCTCTCCGAGCTCATCGCCGTGGACACCTCCAACCCGCCGGGCAACGAGACCGCCGCCGCCCAGGTGGCCGCGCGCTGGCTGCGCGAGGCCGGCATCGAGTCCCAGCTCTTCGAGCCCGTGCCCGGACGCGCCCACCTGATCGCCCGGCTGAAGGGCAGTGGCGGTGCGCGCCCCGTGCTGGTGCTCGCCCACCTGGACACGGTCCCCGCCCGGCGCGAGGAGTGGGCCTCGGACCCGTGGACGCTCACCGAGCGCGATGGCTTCCTCTACGGGCGCGGCGTCCAGGACAACAAGGGCATGGCCGCGGCCAGTGTGCTCGCGCTGCGCAGGCTGAAGAGTGACAAGGTGAAGCTGAAGCGCGACGTGGTGCTGGTGCTCAGCGCGGACGAGGAGGCGGGCGGCCAGGCCGGCATCGACAAGCTGTTGGAGGCCCGCCCCGAGCTGCGCGAGGCGGAGCTCGCCATCAACGAAGGCGGCCTCACGGAGCTGTCCGAGGACCGGAGCCGGGTGCGCTTCGTCAACCTCCAGGCCGCGGAGCGGGTGTCGCGCAACGTGACGCTGAAGGCCACCGGCCCCGGCGGCCACTCCTCCGTCCCGCCGGCCGCGCCCAACCCGATGGTGCGTCTGGCGGCGGCGGTGGCCCGCGTTGGCGCGCTCACCTTCCCCACCCGGCTCACCCCCGTCACCCGGCTGAACGTGGAGGGCCGCGTGAAGGTGACGGGCGGCGAGCTGGGCGAGGCCTTGAAGCGGCTCGCGGCCTCACCAGACAACCCGCCCCAGGAGGCGGTGGATGCCATTGCACGGTTGGAGCCGGCCCTGGCCGCCGTGCTGCGCACCACCTGCGTGCCCACCGTCTTCAACGCCGGCACCCGGCCCAACGTCATCCCCGCCACCGCCGAGGCCACCATCAACTGCCGGCTGCTCCCGGACGAGGACATCCAGGCGTTCCGCGCCCGGCTCGTCGAGGCGGTGGCGGACCAGGACATCCAGGTGGAGCTGAACATGACGCCGCCGGACTCGCCCGCCTCGCCGGTGGGAGACAACGCCATGTTCCGCGCCGCCACGGCCGCCGCGAAGAAGGTGTGGCCGGGCGCTCCCGTCTTCCCGCGCATGTCCACCGGCACCACCGAGTCCACCGCCCTGCGCCGCGCGGGCATCCACGCCTACGGCATCGACCTGTTCGCCCTCACGCCGGACGACGCGCGCACGGCCCACGCGCCCAACGAGCGGATTCCCTCGGCCTCGCTCCAGCCCGGCGCCGAGTTCGTCCACCAACTCCTGTCCGAGCTGGCGAAGTAAGCCCCCGCCCTCCTTCCCCGGCAGCACCCGAGCGAGCCTCATGACGACCCCGACGAAGACCCGGCATCCCCTGTTTCTGGTCCTATTGGCATCCACGCTGACGGCCTGCGTGTGGCAGGCCCGGCCCACACCCGAGGAGCAAGGCCCGGTGGCGAAGATCTGGAGGAAGAGCGCGCAGACGCGTGACTTCGAGCGCTTCACCCGCGAGGGCACCGCGCTCACCCCGGACGGGGCGCTGGAGCTCGACGCGGCCACGGCCCGCTCCGAGGCGGACCCGTTCCCCAGCCACACGCCGCCCAACGTGCAGACGCCGGTGCCCGTGGGCAGCTACGTCTTCGGCAGCGCGGCCTCGGAGGAGCACACCATCACGGGCGGCTTCGACAACGTGGTGCCCTCGTTCGACGTGCTGACGCCGCCGGGCACGTGGGTGAGGTTGACGCTCGCCGCGCGCGTCGACGGCGAGTGGACGAAGGACTACGACTTCGGCGTCTGGGCCTTCGACAACGGCACCGTGGCGCGCCACAGCAAGGACCGGCAGGAGGACGAGCGCGGCAAGGTCTTCACCGACACGCTGGTGCTCAAGAAGAAGGCGGACGGGCTGCGCATGAAGGTGTGGCTCTTCTCCTCCAAGCCCGGGGTGAGCCCGCGCGTGCGTGCGCTGACGGCGGCGATGACGGACTCGGCCCGCAAGGCCGCGGACGAGCCCTCGGACAAGCGCGCCTGGGGCACGGTGCTGGAGGTGCCGGGCCGCTCGCAGATGCTCTACCCGCCCAAGGGAGGCGTGTGGTGCTCGCCCACCTCGGTGTCGATGATCCTGGCGTACTGGGGCCAGAAGCTGGGCCGCAACGAGCTCGTGGTGCCGGTGCCCGTGGCCGCCGAGTACACGTATGACACGGTGTACGACGGCACGGGCAACTGGCCCTTCAACACCGCCTACGGCTCGGCGATTGGAGACGGGGCGCTGCACGGCCTGGTGGCGCGCTTCGACTCGTTCGCGCAGGTGGAGCGGCTCATCGCCGAGGGCATTCCCGTCAGCATCAGCATCGCCTACGAGAAGGGAGAGCTGAGCGGCTCGCCCATCCAGCGCTCGGACGGGCACCTGATCGTGGTGAAGGGCTTCACGCCGGAGGGGGACGTCATCTGCAACGACCCCGCCTTCCCGAACGACGAGCGGGTGAACGTGACGTACAAGCGCGAGGAGCTGATGAAGGCGTGGGACCACTCCCGCCGCTCGGCCTACGTGCTGTGGCCCTCGGGTACCCCGCTGCCCGCGGGCTCGCTCACCTTCGTGCAGTGAGACAAGCTCAGGCGTTCCGGTCCCCTGCTCGGAGCGCCCGCGTCACCTTCACGGCCCGGAAGGAGACGTGAGCAATTCCCCGGAGCCGCTCGCGGAGGGGCAGCGCTTCCAGAGCACCACCCTGCCCCACCGCCTCTGGACGCAGAACCCGGCGGCCTCCACCTGCCGCTCGCCGAGCGCCCCACCGCTCACGAGCACGTGGGAGAACCGGGCCTCCGTGAGCGGGCCCTCCAGCTCTCCCACCTGATGATCGGGGCGCACGAGCAGGGGCACGTCGCGGTGCAGGTAGAAGCGGCCGCTGATGTTCCACTCCTGCTGGCCCGCGACGATGAGCCCGGTGAGGGACTCGTCCCGTCCGGCGAAGACGAGCGCGTCGAGCTGCTCCGTGGCCAGCCCACCCGGCATCTGCACGGTGGCCGCCGCCAGCGAGGAGAGCGCGTACGCCCCCACGAGCCCGCCCATCGCCCGCGGGGAGCGGACCCACCGCGAGACGGTGGCCCAGGCCGGTCCCGCGGCGAGGGCCACGAACAGCGGCAGCAGTGGCACCAGGAAGCGGAGCTCCTTGTGCGCGAGCAGCGACATCACCCCGAGGTAGAAGACGAAGGAGCCCCCGAGCAGATCCCTCCGGGCCAGCCCGCGCCCGAAGTGCCAGACGAGCAGCAGCGGCACCATGCCCACCAGCTTGGGCAGGTACCACCACGCCGGCTGCGTGCCGAACTTCTCCGAGCCGCCACTGAGGATGTTGAACTCGAAGTACTTCCAGAGCGTGTGCCAGGGCGCGCCCCATGTGAGCCCGTCGAGCAGGCCGAGCGCCAGCAGCACTCCGCCCACGCCCAGCGCGCCACCCGCCAGCGAGCGCCAGCGCCGCGCCGCCAACAGACTCACGGCGATGGGCACGCCGAACACCGCCGAGGGGTAGCGCACCACGAAGGCCAGGCCCAGCAGCACACCACTCCAGAAGCCCTCGCGCAGGCCGTCCCGGACGCGGGCGCGCCAGGCCCACAGGAGCGCGCCGAGCAACGGGGCCACGCTCAGCGAGTCCGCCAGGGGCCTCGCGGCGTAGAGCAGCCACCCGCCCCACGTGACGTGGACGGCCGAGGCCAGGAGCGCGGCCTCGCGCCCATCCCGCTCCTCGACGAGCCGGAACAGCGCCACGGTGCCCCACGCCTGCGCGGCGGCACAGCAGGCCCACACCACCGAGGCCATCGCCCACGGGTGCTCGAGCCCCATCCGCCCGCACAGCGCGAGCACGCCTCCGAGCACTCCGGGCACGGCCCAGTTGCGCAGCCCCACCACCCACTCCCAGGCCGGGAGCCAATACCCGAAGGCCAGCCCATGCGCCGGCTCCAGGAACTGGAAGACCTCGTCCGGGTGCTGGCGGCCCCGCTTGAGCGCCACCACCGCGACGGCGAGCAGCGCGCCCACGACGGCGAGTCTCCGCTCCCACGCGACGGGCTTGGGGGGTGAGGGAGGAGTCATCGGTGCGGGAGGCGTCGGCACGGGCGGCGCAGATTGCCACGAACCGCCGCCGTTGGCGCCCGCCTGCTCGCTGGGGAGAGAGGCGCTCACCCAACGTGCGGCGCACGACGCGTCCGCTCGACCCGGGCGCGATGGTGGCGGGGGCCTGGGCGGACACACCTTGGCGGACGCGGGAGCCGGTCTCCCGTGGGGAGGGGTAGACAATGAAATCCTGGTACACGGCGGCCGTGGTGCTGCCCGGTCTGGTCATGGGCTCCGTGGGAACGGCCCGCGCGGAACAAGAAACCGAGGCCTCCTGGAAACCCAGGCCCGCCTGTATCGAGTCGAGCGGGCCCGCCTACCTGGTGCGGGACATCAACCCGGGCCCGGCGAACGGGTTCGTCCTCTTCCCTCGGGACGTGGAGGGCAGGCTCTTCTTCGGCGCCAATGACGGTGTCCACGGCCAGGAGCTGTGGAAGAGCGATGGAACCGAGGCGGGCACGGTGCTGGTCAAGGACATCAACCCGGGGCCGGACTCCAGCATCGTGGACCCCGACATCAATGGAATCGGCAGCGCGAGCTTCCGGGGGGAGTACTACTTTCCCGCCGGCACGCCCGACACCGGCCTGGAGCTGTGGAAGAGCGACGGAACCGAGGCGGGCACGGTGCTGGTCAAGGACATCCGGCCCGGCCCGGCCCGTTCCGAGTTCGGCTACCTCACCCCGCTGGGCCACCGGCTCGTCTTCGAGGCGAATGATGGTGTGTCGGGCTTCGAGCCGTGGGTGAGCGACGGAACGCCGGAGGGCACCCGGTTGCTGAAGGACATCCGTCCGGGCCCCGAGGGCTCCCTGCCCCTGGACCTGCGGAGGGTGGGCAGGAAGGTCTTCTTCACCGCGAATGATGGCGTCCACGGCACGGAGCTGTGGGTGACCAACGGAACGGAGGCGGGCACGCGGCTCGTCGAGGACCTCCTCGAGGGCCCCGAGTCCTCCGGCCCCTTCCAGTTCCACGAGCTGGACGACACGCTCGTCTTCCTCGCGGCGAACGAGGGCGGAGGCTTCGACGTGTGGCGCAGCGATGGGACGAGAGGGGGCACCTACCGGCTGAAGGAGCTGTTCCCCGGTGCCGTGCCCCTGTTGATGGAGGGCTGGCGCGAGGACAGGAAGCCGGTGGTGTACTTCGCGGGCAATGACGGCACCACCGGCTGGGAGCTGTGGGTGACGGACGGAACGACGCGGGGCACCCGGCGGGCCGCGGACATCGTCCCGGGGCCCGGCTCGTCCTTCCCCAACGGGCTCACGACGGTGGGCAGCACGGTGTTCTTCAGCGCCGATGATGGGGCCACGGGCTTCGAGCTGTGGCGGAGCAACGGCACGCCGGGAGGCACCCGGCGCGTCAAGGACATCTGGCCGGGCCCGAGCAGTGGCATCGACGGCCTCGGGGCCACGGGCTCGGAAGGCGGCCTCCAGAGGGTGGGGGAGCGGTTCGTCTTCGCCGCGGACGATGGCGTCTCCGGACTGGAGCTGTGGGTGAGCGATGGAACGGAGGAGGGCACCTCGCTGCTCCAGGACATCAACCCCGGCCCCGCGTCGTCCGTCCCCACCCGGTTCGCCCACTCGGGCGGGCGGATCTTCTTCATGGCGGATGATGGCACCCACGGCGAGGAGCTGTGGGCGCTTCCCGAGCGCGTGCTGGACGACGAGACGCGTCCGGACCTGCGCTGCCCGGACTCCATTCGCGTGAAGGCGACGAGCCGGGGCGGCACCTGGGTCTCCTACCCTCCGGCGAGCGTGAACGATGACACGGGCCTCTGCCCGCGGGTGCACTACAGCCGCCGGTCCGGCTCCTTCTTCCCGGTGGGGACCATCCGCGTGCATGTCACCGCGACGGACCTGGCGGGCAACTCCCGCGAGTGCACCTTCAAGGTGAAGGTGGAGCGCCGCCACTGAGCGCGTGAGGGTCCGCTCAACGGCGCGACAGGGCTCCCTCCACGTGGCGCACGAGCTCCACCAGGCGGGGGCCCAGGTCGCGCAGCAGCCGCTCGCGGGACACCAGGAATCCTGGCCCTCCACAGTTGAAGGCCAGGATTCCGCTCCCATCGGGGGCCACGAAGGGCACGCCCACCGCGTTCACGTCCCGGGACCAGAAGTGGCTCAACGGCACCCATGGCGGGTCCGCGGACCCCAACCTGCAGTGGCTGACGGGCTTCACCCAGCCGTAGTCCCCGGCCTCACGCGAGCAGCAGGCCCACCTCCCCGCGAGGCCCGACGGTCGTGTTCCGCACCGACACGCCCACGGGCGCATCACTCGCGGGGAGCAGGTCGTACGTCCTCAGGATGGCCGCCAGCACGAGCTTCATCTCGTAGAGCGCGAAGGCCGCGCCGATACACCGGCGCGCACCGCCACCGAAGGGGAGATACTCGAACGGGGAGTAGCTGCGTTCGAGGAAGCGCTCGGGGCGGAAACGCTCGGGCTCCGGGTAGAGCTCGGGGCGCCGGTGGACCTGGAGGATGGAGCTCCCCACGTCGGTTCCCGGCGGCAGCTCGTAGCCCTGGAGCGTGAGGCCCTGGCGCAGCGTCCGGCCGATGATGGGTGCCACGGGGTTGAGCCGCAGCGCCTCGGAGCACACCGCATCCAGGTAGGGCAGGTGCGAGATGGCCTCTGGCTCGAGCGGCTCCGGCTGGCCCCGCAGCTCCTCCACGAGCCGTGCCTTCACCGCCGGCTCCCGGTGGATGAAGTGGAAGGCCCAGGCCAGGGAGCTCGCGGTGGTCTCGTGACCGGCGACGATCAGGTTCAGCATCTGCGTCAGCAGCTCGTCATCGGTGAGCGCGCGGCCGTCGTCGAACCGGGCGGAGAGCAACAGGCTGAGGATGTCCTCGTGCGGCTCCGGCGAGGCCCGGCGCGCGCGCAGCACGTCCGCGAACAGCGCGGTGATCTCCTCCCGCTTCCGCTGGAAGCGCGCCCAGGCACTCAGGCCCAGCAACGGCCGGCGCAGCGGCTTGATGAACATGAAGGACGGCTTGAGGGCGTCGATGACCTCCAGCACGGTCGTCTTGAAGGACTCCCGCTCCGCCGGCTCCCGGAGGCCGAGCACCGCCTCGAGGATGACCTGGAGGGAGATCTCCTGCATGGTCCGGTGGACCGGGATGGGCCGGCCGCGCGTCCACCGGGCGGCGTGCTCCCGTGCGACGTCGAGCATCAGCTGCCCGTAGGCCCGCATGCGCGCGCCATGAAAGGGCGGCAGTTGGAGCTTGCGCATGGCCCGGTGGCGCTCACCGCTGAGCAGGATGAGGTTGCTCTCGCCGAGGATGGGCGCGAGCATCTCCGCGCCGAGCGCGAGGTAGGTGTCGGGATCGGCCGTGAACAGCGTCCGAACGCCCTCGGGATGTCCGGTGACCACCATCTTCCCGGCGAAGCCCGGCCACGAGAAGAGGTCTCCGTACCGCCGCCCCGCCTCGAGCAGGGTCGCGTAGGGCTCGCGGAGATACTTCAGCGAGACGAGGAGATTGTTCCTGGGACCGGGTGGCAGGCGGTTCATGCCCCGCAGCCTACACCCGGAGTGAAGAGCGGAGGGGACCGCCCATCCGCGGAGCGGTCCCCCGAACAGTGCTATCCGTCCCGCGTCACAGCGACTGCAGGAAGCGCAACAGGGCGGCGCGCTCGGTGCTGGTCATCCGGACGAAGGCCTGCTGCGCGGCCTGCGCCTCACCGCCGTGCCAGAGGATGGCCTCGGTCAGGTTGCGCGCGCGGCCGTCGTGCAGGTAGGCCTCGCCGCCGCTGACACCCGCCGTCAGGCCGATGCCCCACAGCGGAGGCGTGCGCCACTCGGAGCCGGAGGCCTGGCCTTCCGGCAGGTTGTCCGCCAGGCCCGTGCCCATGTCGTGCAGCAGCAGGTCCGTGTACGGGTGGATGGTCTGGCTCCGCAGCTCCGCGTTCGGGTGGTAGGCGCTCGTGGTCAGCGTCTCCGTGTGGCACTTCGCGCAGCCCGCGTTGCGGAACAGCGTCTCGCCCTGGAGGGCCTGCGTGTCGCGGTAGTCACGGCGCGCCGGGACGCCGAGCAGGGCGATGTAGCGGGTGAGCTTGTCGAGGTCCGTGTTGTTCAGCTCCGTGCTGGTGCCCGAGCAACCGGTCTGCGACGTGCCGCAGTCCAGCGTCGTGAAGACGGGGTTGGTGACGCCCATGTCGTTGCGGAACGCGTCGGCGATCTGGTGGCGCACCTTCGCGGCGCCCGCCTTCCAGCCGAAGCGGCCCAGGCGCGTGGCGCCCGTCTCGGGATCCGTCACGGTCTGCATGCGGCCGGAGATGCCATCGGCGTTGCTGTCGTTGGGGTCCGCCAGGCCGGCGATGGCCGACTCGGGCACCGCCTCCAGCAGGCCGATGCCCACCAACTGCGGCGTGATGCGCGCCGAGTAGTTCGTGGGCGTGACGTTCAGGAAGCTGTAGGTGGGCTTGCGCAGCTGGTAGGCCGTGCCGTCGGTGAACGTGCCGCTGGTGGTGGTCCAGCTCGCGATGCGCACGTCACCCTCGGGCGTGCCGCTGGTGCTGCGCGGCTGGATGCGGTAGCCGAGGAAGGGCTCCGCGGTCACGGAGGTGCCACTGACGCGGCCCACCTTCACCGTGTAGTTGCTCAGCGAGGTGTTGACGGCGGGCGGCAGGCCGCGGCCGTTCCGCACGTGGCAGGCGATGCAGGAGCGCGCGATGTAGTTGGGCCCGAGCTTGTTCGCCTGCGCCGTGAGGACGGGGTTGCCCGGCTCGGAGTGGCTGCCATCTCCGAAGTCGGTGTGGTGGAGGCGGCGGCCCTCGACGAAGGGCTGCGCGTTCACCGGCGCCATGTTCAGCGCCATCTGCAGGAAGTGGTTGTCCGGCTCGTTGGACAGGTGCTGGTTGCCGGTGGTGCGGCCGCCGCTCTGGCCGATGGCCGGCATGGGGAAGGAGTCCTGGACGGCGCCGGAGACCTCGAGCGGTACGATGCCGCCCGTGCCCACCATGTACAGCATGATGGTGGAGTAGTAGTTGAAGCGGCCGTTCACGGGCTGGCGCAGGAAGACACCGACCTCGAGCTCCATCCGGTCACCGATGCGGATGGCGCGGCCCTCCTTGGCGTTGAAGTTGACGCTGGCGGTGTACTGGTAGTCGTTCACCGTCGTGAAGTCCGCGTTGTGGAAGTACTCGGCCTCCGTGTTGAGGCCGCGGAAGAACGCGCGGAAGTCCGGGCTGTCATACGGGTAGAGGGTGTAGAGGTTGACGACGATGCGGCTGCCGCCCTTGGCCACCTCGTCCACGATCTCGATCCAGTGCGTGCGGTTCTCGAAGTACAGCGAGAGGTAGTGGTCATACGCCTGGTACTGGTCCTCACGCGCATGGCGGTCGCGGACGCGGTCGCCCACGCGGGTGATGATGGCCGTGGCCGTCTCCTGCACCGTGGCCGGCTCCAGCGACGTGGTGTTGTTGTACAGGGGCACGATGCTGCCCGTGTCGCCACCGCCCGTGCCCGCGTCCGTGCCACCGCCCGTGCCCGCGTCCGTGCCGCCCGTGGTGCCGTGCGTGTAGCGCGCCCACGTCGTGTCGTAGGCGCAATTACAGGCAACGTCCCAGTACGTGTACGAGTAGTCGACGACGGTGCCCGAGGCCAGGTTCGTCAGCGTGAACTCGTTGCGGCCATTGATGACCGTCATCCGCACGTTGAGCTGGCCGCCGTTGTTGACCTTGTAGTGGATGTCCGCCCACGACGTGGTGTTCACATAGAAGATCGCCGACGAGCCCGAGGGCTGCACCCCGTACGTCGCCGCGGCGAGGGCCCCTCCCGCCAGAAGCGTGGCGAGCACCAGCCCCACTGCCAGTCCTGCAGCTTTGTTTCGCATATGGTTTTTCTCTCCGGTCGAGTCCTCCGCACGGGCACACGAGAAACTCCACCGTCCGAAGGAAGTCCCCATGTTAGGCACGGAGGACCGGATTCCTATAGAGGTCGGTAAAACCGCCTGGTATTGTTGGGTTCGCAACAGACATTTCATTTCCGGGCGGACGACGCAGCGCAACGCGTCATGCGCGGATGCGCGCACGCCCCCCACCTGCGACCACCGGATGCTTGCAATCTCTAGCAAGTCGCTGGTACTTTCTTCATTACTCAAACGAACTCGGTTGCGGTGACGTGGGGAGGGGATGCGGGGTCTTCCGCTGACGCGGAGCGTCCAGGAATAACGCGCCGCGCAAGGGCAGACAGGATTCCGCTGGCATCCGGTTTCTTCGTCGTACGGATGAAGGAATCCACTCGCGGAGGGGCGATATGCGGCGGCACGAGCGTTTCGCATGGACATGGGCGGTGGCGGGAGTGGTCTGCGGGGTGGGTCTGGTCGGCATGGGCAAGCCCGCGGGGGCCCGTAGGGAGGCCCCGGAAGGTACGGGGCCGGTGTCTTTCTCCACCCGGGGTGCACCGCGTGACGAGGAGGTCACCTTCCTGGAGGGCATGGGGCCGAGCACCGGGGGCTTCGGGCTGAAATTGGAGGAAGTGCCGCTCACGAGGGGGCCGAAGCAGTACACAATCGGCCCCGGCCGCGACGAGGACGGGAAGGTGGTTGCTTCCCCGCGGCCGAATGGAGCGTGAGCGCACGATGAAAGTGGGAACGGCGGAAACGGCGACGACGGTCGATGCGGCGGGTATGCGCGCGCAGAACAGCAGCCTGTTGCTGAACATGATCTGGCGCGAGCAGCAGCTGTCGCGGGCGGAGATCGCCCGGCGCACGCAGCTGAGCCCGTCCACGGTGTCCGCCATCGTCGCGGACCTGGAGCACTCGGGCCTGGTGCGCAACATCGGCGCCGGGGTATCGCGGGGAGGCCGCCGCCCTACCCTCATCGGCTTCTGTGACGACGCCTTCAGCATCATCGGCGTGGAGATGGGCGCCACGCACGTGACGGTGGTCCTCACGGACCTGCGCGGGCGCGTGCGCACCCACCGGCACTCGCCCCATGCGGTGCGCGAGGACCCCAGGGGCACACTCCAGAAGGTGAAGGAACTGGTGCAGGAGTGCCTGGACGCCGAGCGCGTGCCGCGCCGCTCCGTGCTGGGCATGGGCGTGGCCGTGCCGAGCCCCGTCCACCCCGCCACCCCGGGCAAGCTGTCCCCGCTCATCGTGCCGGCATGGCGCGACTACGACGTGCAGGAGTCGCTCAAGTCCGCCTTCAACATGCCGGTGTTCGTGGACAACGACGCCAACCTGGGCGCGCTGTCCGAGCGCTACTGGGGCGCGGGCTTGGGGGGCGAGGATCTGACGTACATCAAGCTGGGCACGGGTATTGGCGCCGGCTTCATCATCCACGGCGACGTCTACCGGGGCTCGGGCGGCACCGCCGGAGAAATCAGCCACATCGCCGTGGACCCGGCGGGCCAGCAGTGCGTGTGCGGGCTGCGCGGGTGCCTCGTCACCCTGATTGGCACCGCGCCGTTGATGGAGCGCGCCAAGGAGCTGATGGGACTGAAGGGCCGCCGGACGCCCACGGTGCGCGAGCTGGTGGAAGGCGCGCGCGCGGGAGACCCGGCCGCGCGGCAGGTCATCGACAGCCTGGGCCACTACCTGGGCATCGCCGTGGCGGGCCTGCTCAACCTGCTCAACCCGGCCATCGTCGTGCTCGGCGGAGAAGTCTCCTCGGTGGGAGACCTGCTGCTGGATCCGTTGCGCGCATCGGTGCGCAAGCGGGCGCTGTCCACCTCCATGGCGGAGACGCGCATCGTCACCTCCGCGCTGGGAGACCGGGCCATCGCGGTCGGCGCGGCCACCCTCGTGCTCCAGGCGGCGCTGCGCGACCGCTCCCTCTTTCCCCTCCAACACGTCCGGAAGACAGCATGACCCGACTCCGTCTCCTCCCGTGGCTCGTCGCGCTGGGCACACTCGCCTGTGACCCGGCGGCCAACCGGGCCAACAAGCCCGACGTGACGCCCTCCTCCCCCTCGCAGCCTGGCCCGGAATGGCAGCTGGTGTGGCAGGACGAGTTCGATGGACCGGCGGGAACCCCGCCCTCCCCCGAGCGCTGGGTGCACGACGTGGGAGGAGAAGGATGGGGCAACGCACAGCTGGAGTACGACACCGCGCGGCCGGAGAACGCATCGCTGGACGGCACCGGCAACCTCGTCATCACCGCGCGCAAGGAGAGCTACCTCGGGCGGAGCTACACGTCCGCGCGCATCAACACCCGCAGGAAGTTCGAGCAGACCTACGGCCGTTTCGAGGCGCGCATCCAGCAGCCGGTGGGGCGCGGCCTCTGGCCGGCGTTCTGGCTGCTGGGCGCGAACATCGACGAGGTGGGCTGGCCGGAGTGCGGGGAGATCGACATCATGGAGTACCGGGGCCAGCTCCCGGCGCTCACCCGCGGCTCGCTGCACGGGCCGGGCTACTCGGGCGGGGGCAACATCGGCGCCGAGCACGCCGTCAGCGGAGGGAAGCTCCACGAGGACTTCCACGTCTACGCCGTGGAGTGGGAGCCCAACCGCATCCGCTGGCTGCTGGACGGTGTCACCTTCTTCGAGGCGACGCCCGCGCGCCTGCCCGCCGGGACGCGGTGGGTGTATGACCATCCGCACTTCATCATCCTCAACGTGGCGGTGGGAGGGAACTACGTGGGGCCGCCGGACAGCACCACCGTGTTCCCGCAGCAGATGAAGGTGGACTACGTCCGCGTATACTCGAGGGCGCAATGAAGCCCGTGCTCCTGCTGGTGCCCGTGGTGGTGGTGCTGCTGGTGGGCTGTACCTCCTCCTCGGAGCCCCGCCCGCGGCAGCCGGGCACGCTGTTCGTCTCCGTGGAGCAGCAGAGCGCGTGGGTGCGCAACTTCAACCCGCTCTTCACCGGGGCGGGCTCGCGCTGGCCCACGCGGGCCGGCGTCTACGAGTGCATGGAGGTGTTCCTCCCCTCCTCCGGCGAGTGGAAGCCATGGCTGGCCACGGCGCACGCCTGGTCCGAGGACCACCGGACGCTGCGCTTCACCCTGCGCGAGGGCGTGCGCTGGAGCGACGGGCGGCCCTTCACGGCCGAGGACGTGGCCTTCACCTTCCAGCTGCTCCAGAAGCACCCCGCGCTGGACTCGGGCGGCGCGTGGCGCTTCCTGGAGGACGTGCGCGCGGAGGGGACGCACGCGGTGGCCTTCCAGTTCTCGCGCGTCTACATCCCCGGCTTCTCGGAGCTGGCGCACCAGCCCATCGTCCCGCGCCACGTCTGGGAGAAGGTGGCGGATCCGGTGACGTTCACCAACCCGGAGCCGGTGGGCACGGGGCCCTTCACCCAGGTGAACGTCTTCCGCAACCAGGTGTACGAGCTGGGGCGCAACCCGAACTACTGGCAGCTCGGCAAGCCGGCCGTCTCCGCGCTGCGCTTCCTGGCCTTCCCCACCAACGACCAGGCCAACCTGGCCCTGGTGGAGGGCGAGGTGGACTGGGCCGGCAACTTCGTGCCCGCGGTGGACCGGACCTTCGTGTCGAGAGATCCGGAGCACCACGCGCGCTGGTTCCCGCTCTACGGCAGCACCGTCTTCCTCTATCCCAACACCACGCGGCCTCCCTTCGATGACGTGCGCGTGCGCAAGGCGTTGAGCATGGCGCTGGACCGGGAGCGGCTGGTGGACATCGCCATGTACGGCTACACGCGCCCGGCGGATGCCACGGCCCTCAATGACTCGTATACGGGCTGGCGGGACGCCGAGGCCGCCAGCGGCGCGTGGGTGCGCCATGACGAGGCGGCCGCCAACCGGCTCATGGACGAGGCGGGCCTGAAGCGCGGCCCGGATGGCCTGCGGCGCATGCCGGATGGTCAGCCGCTGGAGCTGGAGCTCGAGGTGGTGGGCGGCTGGTCGGACTGGGTGCGCGCCGGGCAGGTGCTGGCCCGCGACTTGCGCAAGCTGGGCGTCCAGGCGCACCTGAAGACGTACGAGTTCGGCGCCTGGTACGCGCGCCTGCAGAAGGGGGAGTTCCAACTCGCCATCGCCTGGTCGCTGGACGGGCCCACGCCGTACACCTTCTACAAGTGGCTGCTGTCGCCGCGCACGGTGCGTCCGGTGGGCGAGGTGGCCGCGGCCAACTGGCACCGCTTCGGCGACGGGGAGGCGGACGCGCTGCTGACGCGCTTCGAGACGGAGAGCTCGCCCGAGAAGCAGAAGGAGCTGATGGCCGGGGTGCAGCGGCGCTTCTCCGAGCTGGCGCCGGCCATTCCCCTCTTCCCCAACCCGTCCTGGGGCGAGGCCAGCACCAAGCGCTTCACCGGCTTTCCGAGCGCTCGAAATCCCTACGCGCGCCTGTCCCCCCATGCCGAGCCCGACAGCCTGCTGGTGCTGACGACGCTCGCCCCGAGGGAGCCCTGAGATGAACTACCTCCTGCGGCGGCTCGGCTTCTATCTCATCGCCGCGTGGGCCTCGCTCACGCTGAACTTCGTCATCCCCCGGCTCGCCCCGGGAGACCCGGCCTCCGCGATGTTCGCGCGCTTCGAGGGCCGGGTGCAGCCCGAGGCCATGGAGGCCCTGCGCGCCGCCTTCGGCTTCACGGATGCCCCGCTGTACATGCAGTACTTCACCTACCTGAAGCACCTGCTCACCGGGGACCTGGGGCTGTCCTACGCCTACTACCCGTCCCGCGTGTCGGAGGTCATCGGCACGGGGCTGGTGTGGACGCTGGGACTGGCCGGGTGCGCGGTCATCATCAGCTTCGTGGTGGGCTCCCTGCTCGGGGTGTTCGCGGCGTGGAACCGCGGCGGGTGGCTGGACTCGGTGGTGGCGCCCGCGTTCGCCTTCCTCGGCGCCTTCCCCTACTTCTGGCTGGCCATGCTGGCCCTGTACCTCTTCGGCTTCGGGCTCGGCTGGTTCCCCCTGCGCCACGCGTACTCGCATGACCTGGAGCCGGGGCTGTCCTTCACCTTCGCGGCGGACGTGGTCCGGCACGCGGTGCTGCCGGCCGCCTCCATCGTGGTGGCCACGCTGGGCGGGTGGATGCTGAGCATGCGCAACACCATGGTGGCCACGCTGGGCACGGACACCCTCCGGCTGGCCCATGCCAAGGGGCTGCCCCCGCGCCAGGTGATGTTCCGCTACGCCGCGCGCAACGCGCTGCTGCCCAACGTCACCAGCTTCGGCATGGCCCTGGGCTTCGTGCTCAGCGGCTCGCTGCTGACGGAGATCGTCTTCTCGTACCCCGGCACCGGGTACCTGCTCATCCTCGCGGTGCGCAACCAGGACTACCCGCTCATGCAGGGGCTCTTCCTGGTCATCACCCTGGCGGTGCTCGCCGCCAACTTCGCCGTGGACCTGCTCTGCCTCTGGCTGGACCCGAGGACCCGCGCCCATGCTTGATTCCATCCGACGCCTGCTCCGCCACCGGAAGGCCGCGGTGGGCGGGAGCATCCTGCTGTTCTTCCTCGTCATGGCCCTGGTGGGGCCCTGGCTGGTGATGAACCCGAGCGACCTCGTGGGCCGCCCCCACCAGCCGCCCTCCAGCGCCCACCTCTTCGGGACCACGGGCCAGGGACAGGACGTGCTCGCGCAGACGGTGGTGGGGGCGCGCGAGACGCTCGCGGTGGGCTTCGCGGTGGGCCTGCTCGTCACGCTGGTGGGCGCGCTCATCGGCGTGACGGCCGGCTACCTGGGCCGCCGGGTGGATGACGTGCTGTCGCTCACCACCAACGTGTTCCTCGTCATCCCCGGACTGCCGCTGGCCATCGTCCTGGGCGCGTACCTGCCGTCCGGGCCGCTGCGCATGGTGGCCGTGCTGACGGTGGCGGGTTGGGCGTGGAACGCCCGCGTCTTCCGCGCCGAGGCGCTGTCCCTGCGCAACCGGGACTTCGTGGCCGCCGCGCTGGTGGCGGGCGAGAGCCGGGCCCGCATCATCTCCCGCGAGCTGCTGCCGAACATGGCGTCGCTGCTCGGCTCCTCGTTCATCGGCAACACGCTCTACGCCGTGGGCGCCCAGGTGGGCCTGGAGTTCCTCGGCCTGGGTGACGTGGGCTCGGTGACGTGGGGCACCAACCTCTACTGGGCCTCCAACGACGCGGCGCTGCTGACGCGCTCGTGGTGGATCTTCGTCCCCACCGGCGTGTGCATCGCCCTGGTCGGCTTCTCGCTCACGCTGCTCAGCTCCGCCATCGACGAGCTGACCAACCCGGCGCTCAAGGCCCCTCCCGCGGTGGCCCCCATCGCCCCGGTGGTGACGGCCGCGCAGACCGAGCCCCAGGCGCCCGGGGTGCTGCTGAGCGTGCGCGAGCTGTGCATCGAGTACGCGACGGAGCGTGGCCCCTCGCGCGTGGTGGACACGGTGTCGTTCGACATCGCGCCCGGCGAGGTGCTCGGCCTGGCCGGCGAGTCCGGCAGCGGCAAGTCCACCATCGGCTTCGGGCTGCTGCGCCTGCTGCCGCCCGCCGCGCGCATCAGCCAGGGGCGCATCCTGTTCAACGGCACGGACGTCACGGCCCTGGACGCGGAAGCACTGCGCGCCTTCCGCTGGTCCCAGGTGTCCATGGTGTTCCAGAGCGCCATGAGCGCGCTCAACCCCGTGCTCACCCTGGGCGAGCAGTTCCACGACACGCTGGCGGCGCACGGGCGCACCTCGAAGGCGGCCGCCTACGCCCGGGCACAAGAGCTGCTGGCCATGGTGGGGCTGTCGCCGGAGCTGGTGAATGCCTGGCCGCACCAGCTCTCGGGCGGCATGCGCCAGCGGGTGGGCATCGCGCTCGCGCTCGCGCTGGAGCCCAAACTGGTGGTCATGGACGAGCCCACCACCGCGCTGGACGTGGTGGTGCAGAAGGAGCTGCTCCAGCGGATGCTCGAGCTGAAGGAGCGGCTGGGCTTCGCGGTCCTCTTCATCACCCATGACCTGCCGCTGCTGCTGGCCATCTCCGACCGCGTGGGCGTGCTCCAGGGTGGCAAGCTGGTGGAGGTGGACACCTCGGAGCGTCTGCGCGCCGGGGCCCGCCACCCGTACACGCGCCTGCTGCTGTCGTCCTTCCCCCATCTCAGCGCCGACGACGCGGCCGGGCCGTCACCGGAGCTCGCGCTCGCGGCCAACGGGCCCGCTCCCGTGCGGACCGCGCTCCGTGGAGGTCATCAATGAGCCCTCCCCTGCTGGAGGTCACCGGGCTGTCGCGCAGCGTCCCCGTGGGAGGCTTCCTCTCCCGCTCCCGGCGCACGCTGCTCAATGGCGTGTCGTTCACCCTGGAGCGCGGGGAGATCGTCGCGCTCGTGGGCGAGTCCGGCAGCGGCAAGAGCACGCTGGCCCGGGTGCTCGCGCGGCTGGACGCGCCGGACGGCGGGAGTCTGCGGCTCGGCGGTGAGGACATGCTCGCCGCGGAGAAGCAGGGCGCCTCGCTCCACTACCGGGGCCGCGTGCAGATGGTGTTCCAGGATCCGTTCGCCTCGCTCAACCCCGTGCACACCGTGGGCTACCACCTGGAGCGGCCCCTGCTGCGCCACGGGCGGGCCACGCGGGCGGAGCTCCAGGCGCGCGTCCACGCACTGCTCGAGTCGGTGGGGCTGACGCCCGCGGAGTCCTTCGCCCGGCGCTTCCCGCATGAGCTGTCCGGCGGCCAGCGCCAGCGCGTGGCCGTGGCGCGGGCCCTCGCGGTGGAGCCGGACGTCATCATCGCGGACGAGCCCACCTCCATGCTGGACGTGTCCACCCGCCGGGAGGTGCTCCAGCTGCTGCGCGGCCTGACGAAGACGCGCGGCATCGGCATCCTCTTCATCACCCATGACCTGGCGAGCGCGCGGCACCTCGCGGACCGCGTCATGGTGCTGTACGCGGGCAACGTCGTCGAGTCGGGGCCGACCGCGCAGGTGCTCGCGGCGCCCCGGCACCCGTACACGCGGCTGCTGCGCTCGGCCGTGCCGGAGGGCGCGGACTTCCTGCGGGCCCCGTTGCCCGTGAAGGCCTCGACGGGGCCGGTGCCCCCGAATGGCTGTGCCTTCGCTCCCCGTTGTCCCCACGCGGATGCGCGTTGCCATGCCACGCGCCCGCCTGAACACCCACTCGCGGCGGACCACCTCGTCCGCTGCCACCTCGAATCCTCGAAAGGAGTCGTCGACGATGCGGCAGTTTCCTCCTGACTTTCTGTGGGGTGTCGCCACCTCCGCCTTCCAGATCGAAGGCGCCACCTCCGCCGACGGGCGCGGTGAGTCCATCTGGGACCGCTTCTGCGCCACGCCGGGAAAGATCGCCGACGGCACGGACGGCAACGTCGCATGCGACCACTACAACCGCTGGCGCGATGACGTGGAGCTCATGCGCTGGCTGGGCGTCAAGTCGTACCGCTTCTCCATCGCGTGGCCGCGCATCCTCCCGGCGGGCCGCGGCAAGGTGAACCAGGCGGGCCTGGACTTCTACTCGCGCCTGGTGGACGGCCTGCTGAAGGCCGGCATCGAGCCCTTCGTCACGCTCTACCACTGGGACCTCCCGCAGGCCCTGCAGGACAAGGGCGGCTGGCCCGCGCGTGACACGGCGAGCGCCTTCGTCGAGTACGCGGACGTGGTGAGCCAGGTGCTCGGCGATCGCGTGCAGCGGTGGATTACGCACAACGAGCCCTGGTGCATCAGCTTCCTGGGCCACGCCAACGGCGAGCACGCGCCCGGCCACAAGAACCAGTGGGGCGAGATGCTCGCCACGGCCCACCACCTGCTGGTGTCGCACGGCCAGGCGGTGTCCGTCATCCGCGCCAACGCGAAGAACGCCGAGGTGGGCATCACCCTCAACCTCGTGCCCCCGCAGCCCGCCTCGCCCAGCCCCGAGGACCTCGACGCGACCCGCGCCTTCGATGGCAGCTTCAACCGCTGGTTCCTGGATCCGCTCTACGGCCGGGGCTATCCCAAGGACGTCATCGCGGACCACCTGGCGGCCGGCCGCATCTCCTCGGAGACGCTGGACTTCGTCCGGGACGGGGACATGGAGGCCATCGCCACGCCCACCGACTTCCTGGGCGTGAACTACTACAACCGCGGCATCATCCGCAGCGACCGCATCCCCGAGGAGAAGAACGCCCCCCGCACCGTCCAGGCCGGGCCGGAGTTCACGGACATGGGCTGGGAGGTCTACGCGACCGGCCTCACCACGCTGCTCACGCGCCTGCACAAGGACTACCACCCGCCGCGCATCTACATCACCGAGAACGGTTGCGCCTACGCCAACGGTCCGGATGCGGACGGGCGCATCCGTGACACCCAGCGCGTGCACTACCTGAGCACGCACCTCGATGCGTGCCTGGATGCCGTGCGCCAGGGCGTGCCGCTCGGCGGCTACTTCGCCTGGTCCCTGCTCGACAACTTCGAGTGGGCCTTCGGCTACCAGAAGCGCTTCGGGCTCGTCTTCGTGGACTACGCCACCCAGAAGCGCATCCCCAAGGACAGCGCCCACCTCTACCGCGCCGTCGTCACCCAGAACCGCCTGGACGTGGAGAAGGCGGCATGAGCTCCCTCACCCTCGTCACGTGTCTGGCGGTGACGCTCTCCCAGGCGCCCGCCACCGCCGAGCCGGTGGCCGACGCCCCGGTGGCACCTCCTGCCCCGTCCCTCCAGCCCACGGTGGCGGCTGCTCCCGCCGCGGCCGTGCAGACCGTGCGCGTCTACCGCGACGAGCGCGGCTTCAAGCTCCAGGTGGACGGGCGGGACTTCCCCATCCGCGGCATGAACTGGGGCTACACGCCCATTGGCGAGAACTACCGCTACTCGCTGTGGAACCAGACGGACGACTTCATCAAGGCCGTCCTGAAGCGGGAGATGACGCTGCTGCGCGACATGGGCGTCAACGCCATCCGCCAGTTCGACGACATCCCCCCGCGCTGGGTGGAGTACGTCTACGAGAACTACGGCATCTACACCGTGCTCAACCCGCTCATGGGGCGCTACGGCACCTTCGTGGCCGGCGTCTCGGCGCCGAACACGGACTACTCCAATCCGGTGCACCGCAAGGCGCTGCTCACGGACCTGGCGCGGCGCGTGGAGCAGTACCACGGCACCCCCGGCGTCCTCATGTGGATGCTGGGCAACGAGAACAACTACGGCCTGCACTGGACGGGGTATGAGATTCAAGCGCTCCCCGGCCAGGAGGACGCCGCCCGCGCCGAGCACCTGTACTCGCTCATGGGCGAGGCGGTGCGCACCATCAAGGCCCGGGACACGCACCACCCGGTGTCCATCGCCAACGGTGACGCGCAGTACGTGGACCTCATCGCGCGCCTCGCCCCCGAGCTGGACGTCTTCGGCGCCAACGTCTACCGCGGCGCCTCCGCCCGCGACTTGTTCGACGTGGTGCTGCAGAAGCTGAACAAGCCGGTGATGTTCACCGAGTTCGGCGCGGACGCCTATGACGCGAAGGCCGGCCGCGAGGACCACCTGTCTCAGGCGGAGTACCTGCGCAAGCAGTGGGAGGAGATCTACACGCAGAGCTACGGGCAGGGCCGCGCGCAGAACGCCCTCGGTGGCTTCGTGTTCCAGTGGGTGGATGGCTGGTGGAAGATGGGACAGGAGGCCAACCTCTCCGTCCACGACACCACCGCGTCCTGGCCCAACGCTGGCTACCCGGGCGACTTCGTCGAGGGCCAGAACAACATGAACGAGGAGTGGTTCGGCATCAGCGCGCTGGGCCCCGAGGACGACGCGGGCATCGCCCGGGTGCAGCCTCGCACGGCCTACTACGTGCTGCAGGCGGCCTTCCGCCTGGATCCGTACGCCGCCACCACCACCCCGGACACCATCCGCCAGCACTTCGAGTCCATCCGCCCCACGGAGATGTCCCGCGGCTACGAGTCCTCCGTGGCGCTGGCGCGCGCCGAGGAGCTGAGCGCGGTGCGCGTCTCCAACCTGCGGCTGGTGATGGACAGCTCCATGTCGCGCGGAAGCATCGCCACCACGCGGCCCAACCTGGACAGGGTGGACCACACCGAGTCCATCTTCTTCGATCTGGCGATGCAGCCCACCTCCGGTGTGTACGGGCGCGTGTCGTTCAACATCGTGGGCAACGTGGCGCAGAACCGGCTCTACAACCTCTTCTACGAGAACCGGGGCACGCCGGCCACGCCGGCGACGGTGACCGGCACCCCGGCTCCGGGCACGCCCCCCACTGGCGCCGTGGGCCAGCCGCTCGGCCTGGAGCGCCTCGCGCTGTACCAGGCGGAGTTCAAGCTGGACCGGGAGGACTTCAACCTCGAGGGCTTCTACCGCGTGGGCCACACGCACTGGGGCGAGGAAGGCGACTTCTTCAACCTGTACCGCGAGGCGCACTACGGGCCGAACATCGACATCTACCGCGGCAACGCCCCCTTCGGCGTCGTGTTCAGCGGCAAGAAGGCGCTGGACGGCTTCAAGGTGGCGGTGGGCCCGGAGCTGTACTGGGGCGCCAACCCCTCCATCGTGGCCAAGTACCGCAAGGGCGTGGGCCCGGTGACGCTGACGCTCGTGCACCAGGAGGACCTGACCCGCGGCTCCACGGCGCAGACGGCCTCCGTCATCCGCGAGCGCGTGGCGCGCAGGACGGCGCTGGGCCTCGAGTGGCAGCGCGGCCCCATGGGCCTGGAGGTGGGTGGCATCTTCGCGGCGCCGCAGCGCATCGGCGAGGAGTTCATCTGGACGCGGCCCACGGACGGCGCCAGCTACCTGAACAGCGGCTACGAGGTGCTCCGGGACAAGGTGCATTTCCTGGACACGCTCGGCGCCAAGGCGCGCTTCACCTATGACCTGGGCATGGTGCGCATGTTCGCCCAGGCCTCGTTCCGCGGACTGGTGGCGGACGGTGGCCCCGAGCAGCGCACGGTGCTGACGGGCTGGAGCATGCGCGAGAGCGGCCGCGGCAACCACTACGCCGGGCAGGCGGGCATGACCTTCCAGCTGGGCACCTTCCAGGTGGCGCCCAACGTGCTCTACCAGAAGCCCCTCATCGGGCCCAACCCCACCATCAACGACGCCTACGTGGCGGAGACGGGGCAGTACTTCCAGGGCGTCAGGCCGCGCAGCGTGCTGTCGGACACGTTCAGCGTGCTGGACAACCGCGAGACGCTCGGCGCCGAGCTGCTGCTCACCTTCGACCCGACGCCCGGCACGTGGTTCTGGTCCTGGGACCGGGACATGCGCGAGGACGCGCCCTTCGCCGCGGGCCTGGACCTGGTCTTCCGGCACCAGCCCACGTCGCGTGACGCCGGCATCGCCATCCTCGCCAACGGCGCCACCATCGCCTTCGGCAAGGCGCCCCCCGCGGCGGACGAGTGGGAGGCCACGCTGCGCCTGGTGGGCAACCCCACCAAACGCCTGAAGCTCCATGGCACGGCCATGGTGGGCTACAACCAGTCCCCCGGCGAGGACGCACGGCAGATCCTCCGCTACGGCGTGGACGGCACCGTGCTGTTGGACACGCTGGCGCTCTCGGCGCAGCTGCGCCTCAACGACTGGGGCCCGTACGACTACCACCGCGTGTTCAACCTCACCTATCCGCTCCAGGCCACGGGAGACCTGTCGTACGGCCTCAAGCGGCCCGTGCTCGGCGCGGTGACCACCCGCTTCGGCGTGCGCGGAATCGTCCGCATGCTGGACCAGTACTCGGAGGGCCTCAGCGCGGCGGCCCTGTCGGAGGGGTTGATGGGCCGCGAATACGAGGTGGGCGCGTATGCAATCCTGTCGCTCTGAGGGAGGCCGTATGAAGACGTGGCTCGTGCTGGCCGCGGCCGTGGGCATCTCCGGATGCTACGAGCCCGCCAGCTTCGTGTATGGCGAATCGCTGAACGGACTCACGCTCCAGCTCCACAGCCCCAACGTGGGCATCTACCCGGACACCTCCGTGCTGGAGGATCCGAACAACCCCTTCGCCCACGCCACGCCCGGCGCGGAGACGAAGTGGAAGATCCAATCCAGCAGCGCGCACGTGGCCGCGTTCTACTCGTGGGCCACGCTGCTCGCGCGGGAGCCGGGAGGCGAGGCCCAGTTCTACGTGGGCACCAGCCTGCTGGCCATCTACCAGAACGGCGAGGCGAGCCAGGAGGAGCTGCCCCTCGTGAAGGCGCAGGCCATCCGCGCCTACCAGTCCGTGCTCGACAACTTCCCCGACGCCGTCACCTACGACGCCACGGGGACGTTCGCCTATGACCTGGTGACGCCCGCGTACAAGGGCATCACCGAGATGGGCGGCACGGTGCGGGGCGGCTGGACGCTGGTGAAGCTGACGAACGGTCAGGACAGGGCGGTGAAGCCATGAGGAGCGTCGCTGGATACGCGGTGCTGGCGCTGCTGGCCGCGTGCAGGCCGGACCCGGGGCTGTCGGACTACGAGAACCAGGGCGGGCCGTCCCTCCCCTCCGATGGCGGCACGAATCCGGACGCGGACGCGCTCCCGGGCCCGTTCCCCTACCAGACGGGACAGCGCCGCCTGGGCGTGGGCTTCTACGAGGGAGGCCGCTCCGACGACATCCCCGTGGACAACACCACCACGCACGTCTACCTGTACGAGAACACCGTCACCCTCGAGCCCTCCTCCACGCGAGTGGAGGGCAAGTCCGCGGACCTCGCCGTCCACGCGGGCAAGGCGTGGCTGGGATTCGGTGTGCACTGGAACGCGACGCGTGACCTGCGCACGTGGAAGACGCTGCACGTCAGCCTGCGCTCGTCCGACCCCGGCTTCGCCCAGGTGGAGGTGGGGATGAGCGACGACACCCACGACGTGAAGCTCGACGCGAAGAAGTACGGGTACATGAATGACGGCGAGTGGCACCACCTGTCCATTCCGCTGGCGGACTTCACGGCGAGCGGCCTGAACCTGAAGCTGAGTGCCATCGACGCCCCGTTCCAGCTCATCGCCGGAGCGGGCGCTCCGGCGGACAAGCTGCTGCTCGACAACCTGTACTTCACGGCCGAGTAGCACCGGACCGGGGGCGGAGTCCTATCGGGCCTCCGCTCCCAGGACCACCGGCAGGGACAGGAGCCCGCGGAAGCCCGCGCTGTCCAGCCAGTCCAGCGAGGCCCCGGGCTCCAGCTTCAGGTTCGGGAAGCGGCGCATCAGCGCGGCGAAGGTCTCCTGCGCCTCCATGCGCCCCAGCGCCGCTCCCAGGCAGTAGTGCGGGCCCAGGCCCAGCGTCATGTGGCGCAGCTCCTCGCGCCGCACGTTCAGCGTGTCCGGATCCTTGAACTGCGCGGGATCCCGGTTGGCCGCCGCCATCATCAGCATCACCCGCTCGCCCTTCCGGATGGCCTTGCCTCCAATCTCCATGTCCACCGAGGCCTCCCGGTTCGTGAACTGCACCGGAGGATCGTAGCGGAGGAACTCCTCCACCGCGTCGGGCAGCAGCTCCGGCGAGGCGCGCAGCAGCTCCCACTGCTCCGGGTGGCGCAGCAGGGCCAGCAGCCCGTTGCCAATCAGGTTCGTGGTCGTCTCGTGGCCGCCGAAGAGCAGCATGGTGCAGGTGGACAGCAGCTCCTGCTCGCTCAGCAGGCTGCCCTGCTCCTCCGCGTGCACGAGCGCGCTCAGCAGATCATTCGCGGGCTCGGTGCGCCGCCGGGCGATGAGCGTCCGGAAGTAGGCCTCGAACTCGAGGATGGCGCCCAGGCCCGCCTTTACCTGCTCCGGCGTGGGACGGCCCGTGCCGATGAGGCCCGCCAGCTGATCCGACCACCGCTTGAGCCGGTGCCGGTCATCCCGGGGCAGCCCCAACATCTCGCCAATGACGATGACGGGCAGCGGGTTGGCCAGCTCGCTGATGATCTCCATCCGCTCCTTGCCGCGCGCCGCGTCCAGCAACTCCTCGATGAGCGCCCGGATGCGCGGACGCAACGTCTCGACCATGCGTGGCGTGAAGGCCTTGGTGATGAGCCCGCGCAGGCGCGTGTGGGAGGGCGCATCGAGGAAGAGCGTCCAGGAAGCCAGGTTGCGGGCCAGCGGCTCCATCATCTTGCGGACCTCGTCGGACAACCCCGCGCCGAACTGGCCCGTCCGGGCCGACAACAGGCGCAGGTCGCGGAAGCCCGCGGTCACGTCCGAGTAGCGGACCACCAACCAGGCCCCCCACGGCTCGCAGTAGTGCACGGGTCCGTCCCGGTGCATCCGCGCGTAGCTGGTATAGGGGTCCTTCCTCCGCTCGGGATGCATCAGTCCATAGGGATCGGCGGTCTCCATCGGAATGGCCGTCATGCGTGACTCCTCGTGTAAGTGTTTTCACTGGCACCTCTGATGAAGAGGTGGCTCTGAGTGGGGGCCCCGAGCGTACGACCGACGGGGTGCGATTGGATAGACTGGGGGCCGACACACACACGAGGACACCATGAGCTTCAATTATTCGAGCCGGGGGCACCGGATGGGCCGCCTGATGTGGGCATCCCTGACCGCGCTTGCTCTCTCGTCGTGCACGGGAGAGGCGGGAGCACCGGGCACCCCGGGCGACCCTGGCACCGAGGGTCCGCAAGGTCCGCGGGGCCCGGCCGGCACGGTCAAGTCACTCAGCTTCACGCCGGTCAACGCCGCGCGCACCGACGCGGAGAAACGGGCCGTCTACGCCAGCCCCAAGGCGAACGTGAATGGGCAGGAGGTCTCCCTCCAGTACGAGACCCTGCTGCGCTCCGGCCAGCCCCTGGGCGAGCACATCTTCGGGCGGATGATCCAGAAGAACGGCAGCCCGGTGAAGAACACGGATGGCTCGGACTTCATCTCGCCGACCAACGACTTCTCGGCGCTCATCCAGCAGGGAAACAAGCTCTTCGAGCTCACCCAGTTCGAGATCACCCCCGCGGCGATGTACCTCACCGAGCTGCGCCAGGAGCCCAACGGCAAGCTCACGCCCCTGAGCACCCGGCCCATCGACTTCTCGGGCGTGGAGGGCTACTGGGTGCCCTGCGCGGGCAGCGTGTCCCCCTGGAACACGAACCTGAGCAGCGAGGAGTACCCGGAGGATGCCCGCAAGTACGAGGACGCGGCCTCGGTGAGCGCGCTCACCCTGAAGGAGCGCTCGATGATCCGCTACTGGGGGCTGGATCCGGCCACCGCCACCCTCGAGCAGATCAAGGCCGTCTACTCGCCGTACCGCTATGGCTACGTGGTCGAGGTGGCGGTCGACGGCTCGGGTGCCACCACGGTCACCAAGCACTACGCGGCGGGCAGGCGAGCGCTCGAGCTCGCCTACGTGATGCCGGACAAGAAGACCGTCTACTTGAGCGACGATGGCACCAACGACGGCTTCTACATGTTCGTGGCGGCGCGGCCCGGAGACCTGTCCGAGGGCCAGCTCTACGCGGCACGGTGGTTCCAGACCACGCCGTCGGGAGCACCGTCGGGCCGGGCGGACATCTACTGGCTGCCGCTGGGCCCGAGCGCGACGGACGCGCAGGTGAAGGCGCTGATCGACGGCGGCATCCAGTTCTCGCAGATCTTCGAGACCGAGACCCAGAACGCCGATGGCACCTGCCCGAGAGCGCTCGAGGGATTCCGGGCCATCCACACGGAGACGGGCCGCGAGTGCCTGCGGCTCAAGCCCGGCCAGGAGCTGGCGGCCTCGCGCCTGGAGAGCCGCCGGTACGCGGCCTACGTGGGAGGAACCACCGAGTTCCGCAAGACCGAGGGCATCACGTACAACGTCGCCGCCCACCGGCTCTACGTGGCCTTCAGCGAGCTGAACAACGGCATGACCCACGACCCCACGGGGAAGGATCTGGGCGGAGGCAATCACATCCAGGTCGCGCGCAACGACTGTGGCGCGGTCTACGAGATGGTGGTGTCGCCCAACGCGACGATTGGCAGTGACTACGTCGTCGAGTCCGCCGCGCCGCTGGTCGAGGGCGTGTGGCTCAAGGCGCCCGGCGCCAAACCCTACCCGAGCGATAGCCCCTTCTACGACCCGACCTTCACGACCTTCGACAGCGAAACGGGCGTGTCGAGTCCGGGGACCGCGAACGTCTGCAGCGTGAATGGCATCGCCAATCCCGACAACCTGTCGTTCATCAACGGCTATGACACGCTGCTCATCGGAGAGGACACCGTGAGCGGCCACCAGAACGACATGGTGTGGGCCTACAACATCGTCACGCGGGAGCTGACCCGCATCTTCTCCACGCCCTACGGCTCGGAGACGACGGGCGTCTACTTCTACCCGGACATCAACGGCTTCGCGTACATCAAGGCCCAGGTGCAGCACCCCTACGGTGAGTCCGACATCGAGAAGCTCGAGGGCGATGCGAGCAGGGCGCAGTCGTACACCGGGTACATCGGCCCGTTCCCGGCGATGAACTGAGCACCCTCGCCATCATCCAGACAGCCGTGGGGCCTTCCCGGGAGCAGAGGCCCGGGAGGCTCCACGGCGTTGCTCGTGGGAGCAGAAGAAGAGACATGGACCGCCGGAAGGTGACAGGGGTTGTCGGGGCGATGGGCCTGCTGGTAGCGGGAGCGGCATTCGTATGGCGCTCGGGAAGTTCCAGTCCCCCGCCTCCGCCGGCGCCCACCGTGCAGTTGCGGGAGGCCCTCACGGCCGCGATGCCGGCAACCCCGCGGGAGCCTCCGCGGCTCTCGAATCCGGCGGCCTACCTGCCCGCGCAGTGCTACGCGGTCACCCAGGAAGCGCCCGGTGGCCGCACGCGCAACGGCTGCTTCGCGTGTCACCAGATGCCGCGCGCGCCCAACTACGTCGAGGACGCCGAGGTGCAGACGGTCCTCACGGTGCCGCTCCCCGCCGAGGAGAACCGCTGGACGAACCTCGTGCGGCCACCACCGCCCGTCGACATCTCGGACGCCGAGCTGCTGGCCTGGGTGCGCGCGAGCAACTACGTGGATGAGCGCGGCGGGCTCCGGCTCGCCGAGGCGCTGGCACATCCTCCCGCGGCCTGGGATGGGAACGGCAATGGCCGGTGGGAGGGCTACACCCCGGACTGCTGGTTCCAGCCGGACGCGGAAGGTTTCGATCGTTCTCCGGACGGAGCCATGACGGGTTGGAGGGCGTTCGCCTATGCGCCCTTCCCCGGCATGTTCTGGCCGACCAACGGGAGCGCGGGAGACGTGTTCATCCGCCTGCCCGCGGCGTTCCGGCGCGACCGCGACGGGAGAGAGAGCACGGCCGTGTATCGCCTCAACCTCGCCATCCTGGAGGCGTATATCCGCCGGGCGGATGTGCCGCTGCCGCCCACGGACGAGCGCGAGCTCGGCTCGGATCTCGACGGGGATGGAGTGCTCGGCATGGCGAGGCGCGTGGCCTTCGTGTGGCCGCCGAAGCCCGGACGGCCCTTCGGCTACGTGGGAGAGGCGGCCGGGCTGGACCGGACGAAGGACGGCTGGCCCGCGGCGGGGCTCTACCCGCGAGGCACCGAGTTCCTCCACAGCCTGCGCTACCTCGATGTGGAGGGAGGGCAGGTCCGCATGGCCGCGCGGATGAAGGAACTGCGTTACATGCGAAAGACCCGCTGGCTGACGTACAGCGACCTCCAGCTGGCGGCCGAGGCGGAAGCCCGGGAGAAGGAGAAGCAACCCGACAAGCTGAAGCGCGTGCTCGCGGATGCGGAGCGTGGAGTGGGCACGGGCACCGGTTGGCTGATGCAGGGCTTCATCGAGGACGCGGGCGGGGCGCTGCGGCCGCAGAACGTCGAGGAGACCACGGCCTGCATCGGGTGCCATGGCGGAGTGGGAGCGACCACGGACAGCACCTTCAGCTTCGCGCGCAAGCTCGACGCGGGCTCGGCGTGGCAGGGAGGCTGGTACCACTGGGGGCAGCGGGGACTGAAGGGGATTCCCGAGCCCCGGCGCGCCGATGGACAGGGCGAGTACGCCCACTGGCTCGCGCAGGTGGGGGCGGGAGACGATTACGGGACCAACGACGAGGTGCAGGAGCGCTTCTTCCGGAAGGACGGGACGCTGCGGCCCGATGCGGTGAAGGCGCTGACGAAGGACATCTCGGTGCTGCTCGTCCCGTCACCGAGCCGGGCGCTGCTGTTGGACCGGGCCACGCTGGCGCTGGTGAAGGCACAGCGCTTCGAGCGAGGAAGAGACGTAACGGTCGGTGCGCCTCCGAAGGTGCGGGCCCGCCTGGAGCAGGACGGGGCGACAGGAATCACCGAAGCCGTGCGCCCCGGTTGGATGCGCCCAGAAAAGACCGCTTCGCGCTGACGTGCGAAGCGGCCGGGTCGCGGCGGAGTGTCAGGGATTGCCCGTGGCGTAGGCAAACAACTCGATGGGGGTGGCGTAGTAGATCCACCCGAAGAAGCCGCCCACGGCCGAGTGGGAAGGCGGCTCGAAGTACGCCTTGTTCCGCACGCCCGTCAGCGCCAGGAGCCCTCCGAGCGTGAGAGTCCACACCACCTGGAGGGTGAAGGTGACGGAGTAGGAGGCAATCACCAGGGGGATGTAGCCGGGTCCCAGAACGCGAGCCTGAAGCAGGTGCATGCGCTCGTGCTGACCGGCGCCCCCGAGGTTCACCGTCCCGATGGTCTGCAACACACTGTGGCCAAAGCCCCCCGAGTTCCGCGGCTGGAAGCTGATCCAGGCCTGCCCCTCGGAGTCCGTGCGCGAGGGGTTACCGAAGAAGATGTAGATGATGTTGCCGAGCACGAACCCAGCCATCGTGTTCGGCAGGCTCCACGTCAGGTCGATGAACAACTCAATCCAACCGACGGCCGTCTCCAGGTCGTAGATGCATAGGATGCCCGCCTCGAGCCCATGGAGAAGGCCAAAACTGCCTCCCACGATGAGCGCGACCTTGGGTAATGCCGAGACGGTCTGCGGCGAGAGGATGCCCTGCCACACCGGCAGCACGCTAAGGATCAGCAGCACCACCGTGGGCACGACGAGCGAGATGAGGAATGTGAGCAGGCCCTGCACGGTCTTGGACATGAAGCCCTCCTGAGGCTGTGGGAAGTCCCAGCGGTCGGAGGGAGAGCGCAGCCAGTTGTGACGAGCCGCAGAGGCAGCGGAAAAGCAAGGGGCTGCCCCCCTGACCGGAGACGGCCCATGGGTACTTCAAGGCGCTGACGCCTCTCAGGATATGACCTCAAGGCTCAGGGTTTACGACCCTCCTTGTCCGCCCATTCGAGCACCCGAGCATTCCTGGCCATGGCGGAGGATGGACAGCAGGAGCAACGGATCCACCGGGGCCGCGAAGAGGGCCGCCTCCAGGGTGGCAATCATTTCCGCAGGCGCTCCTGCCGGGCGCGGATCAACTCACCGGCCATGTCGTTGATCTCCGTGTAGACGGTCGAGGGCCAGTTGCCCTGGAGTCGGCCCTCCTCGCTCAACCGGATGGGCTCGGCCCTGCTCCGGCCGCTCTCGTCCTGGTGCACCCAATAGACCTGGACCTGCTCGGGCCGCAGCAGGCCCCTGGCCACCTGGATCTGCACGCCGAGCAGGATGTGCTGGGAGTGCGTCTCCAAGAGGACGCTCGGCGGCTCCTCGCTCCCACTGACAGCCGAGGCGATATGCGCGGCCAGGGCCCGCTGCAACCTGGGGTGCAGATGGGACTCAGGCTCCTCGATGGCCAGGATGCGAGGCGCCGTCGGTGCGGGGCGCCGGCTCAGGGCAAGCGCCGCCAGCACCGGCATGACCTTCACCACGCCTTCTCCCGCGTCGAGCAGATCCACATCGAGCGTGGCCCTGGCGGTATGCCGCAGGGTCACGCGGAAATGGCCCAACTCCGGCACGTCGATGATCTCCACGGCACGCTGCAGGTGTGCCTCGCACCAGGCGGACACCTCCCTGAGCACTTCCGGATGGGAAGCCAGGAGAGCCCCCAGGTCACCGCCATCCGGCCGCATCGTCCAGGCAGGAGCGGTGGGCCGGGGAAAACTCCGAGCTGACAACTGGCGCGAACCGAGCCACAACACCGAACGCCGCAGCCCGAGCAGCCCCTCACGCAAGATGAGCGAGAGCGGCGCCGGAATGCCCTCCGATTCCGGAACGAGCCCCCGGAAGAGAACGGGCTTCTCGGAGAGCACTCCCGCTGCGTTGATGGCATAGGTGAGTGCTACCGCGCCCTGCTCCTGGGCACGGAAGCGCCACTCTCCGGACAGCAGGGTCTGATCTCCTTGCAAGAGGCTGAAGCGCTTGACGATGAGCCGCTTCCAGGAGCGCTCCCAGTCGAGGGCCATTTCGATGCGGGTGTCCCCGGCTCCGCCCTTCCACTCGAAGGTGAAGACCATCTCGGGGGGCGCGTCATCGGAGGTGCTCCCCTTCCAGCGCAGGCCCTCGTAGGTGCTGCCACGAGCGGCGGCGCTGGCGAGATTGAGTGGCCCTCCATCCTCCATGCTCACCGAATCCGCCAGCAGAGGCAGAAGCCGCACGAGTGCGCTCTTCCCCGCGCTGTTGTCACCATAGAGCAACGTGAGCGGACGCAGTTCCAGGGACTGGGGCTCCGCGAAGGAGCGGTAGTTGCGCACGTGGATGGCGCTGAGCGTCATGGCGCTCTCCCTAGCACGGTGCGCGACCACCGTGGCTCAACTTCCACCACCCAGACCCGTGCCAGACGCACCCAGAAAAGCAAGGGGCCGCCCCCCTTCTCGGGAGACGGCCCCTGAATACTTCAAGCGGAAAAGGCCCGGACTACTTCGCGGCCTTCACGCGCTGGCGCTTCTCGGAGTGGCCCTCGGCGGGAGCCTCCTCGGTGGGAGCCGGGACGGCGGCCAGGGCCGGCTTGCCGATGCCGTACTTCTCCATCACCTGCCGCTCCACCTCCACGCGCACCTCGGGGTGGTCGCGCAGGTAGTCCTTCGCGTTCTCACGGCCCTGGCCGATGCGCTCTCCCTTGAAGGAGAACCAGCTGCCGCTCTTCTCGATGATGCCGTCGTTGGACGCCAGATCGATCAGGTCTCCCTCCTTCGAGATACCCGTGCCGTACATGATGTCGAACTCGACCTCCTTGAACGGAGGCGCCACCTTGTTCTTCACCACCTTCACGCGGGTGCGGCTGCCCACCACGTTCTCGCCATTCTTGATGGCGCCCACGCGGCGGATGTCCAGGCGCTGCGACGCGTAGAACTTCAGCGCGTTGCCGCCCGTCGTCGTCTCGGGGTTGCCGAACATCACGCCAATCTTCATGCGGATCTGGTTGATGAAGATGACGCACGTCTGGCTCTTGCTGATGGTACCCGTCAGCTTGCGCAGCGCCTGGCTCATCAGGCGGGCCTGCACACCCATGTGCGCATCGCCCATCTCGCCCTCGAGCTCGGCCTTGGGAACGAGCGCCGCCACCGAGTCCACCACCAGCACGTCGATGGCGCCCGAGCGCACCAGCATCTCGGCGATCTCCAGCGCCTGCTCACCGGTGTCCGGCTGGCTCAGCAGCAGGTCATCCGTGCGCACGCCCAGCTTGCGCGCGTAGCCGATGTCCAGCGCGTGCTCGGCGTCGATGTAGCCGGCCACGCCGCCGCGCTTCTGCGCCTCGGCCACGATGTGGAGGCAGAGGGTCGTCTTACCGGAAGACTCCGGCCCGTAGATCTCGACGATGCGGCCCTTGGGCACGCCGCCGACGCCCAGCGCGATGTCGAGCGAGACGCTTCCCGTCGAAATGGCCTGAACATCCCGGACCAGCGGCTCCTCGTTGCCGAGCCGCATGATCGACCCCTTACCGAACTGGCGCTCCACCGCGGACATCGCCAATTCGATCGCCTTCTCCTTCTCTGGATTCACGGCCATTTCGTCTTGCTCCTTGCGTATGCGGCGAGCCACCCCGGCCCACCTGAACTCGCGTTTAGTATCGCGTAGGGATAACCCTAGTCCATCCCTCTGACATGACCCACGGCGTTCACCGCCGAGGCAGCATGAGGAGCAACCAGGCCAACAGTCCAGCTCCCCCGCTGAGGGCTCCGTAGTAACCGCCGAAGACGCCCAGGTATAGCTGAACGAGCGACAGGGCGAGCAGTCCGAGCAGGCCCGCCCGCTGTGACGCCGAGCGTTCAGGGCCCAACAGCGCCGGCACCAGGGTCAGCAGTGACAGTCCCATGAGCAGGACGAGGGGGAGCCCCAGGCCGCCCTGCTCCAGGGGTGGAGGCTGGAGGAGCCACTGGGCGGCGATGCCCGCCACCAGGAGCGCCCCGGCCGCCGTGGACATCCAGGGAAACTCCCGGGAGGCCCCGTCCTGGCCGCGCAGGAAGGCCAGGTCCTCCGGGCGGACCTCCAGCGCGTAGGGGAAGCCGAGCCGCGTCAGCGCCTCGGTGGCCGCCGCCCGGCACGTGCGGCCACCCGGGTCCTCCAGCCCCGCCAGCTGGCCGCTCTCCAGGAGTTGCTCGAGCAGGTCCGCCACCTCCCGCGAGCCCCCTCCGGCCGCCAGCGCGTCCAACTGCTGGTTCAGCGCACCGGCCACCCGGGCCCGGTCCGCGTCGCGGGCCGCCATCCGCGCATCCTGGACGAGGGCGAGCACCCGCCCCGGGTCCGCCTCGGGCCCGAGGGGACTGGCCGGCGGCTCCCAGGGGGCCAGGGAGGGCAGCTCCGCGTCTTCTCCCGATTCACTCGGGCGGGAACCGGAGCCGGGCGGGCGTGTGCGGGGGGTGTCGGACACGGCCGGGACTGTAACGACCGGCTCCCACGACCTTCAAAGCAACCCGCACCTCCCCTACCCCGGAGCTTCCGCCAGCCGACGCCCGGGCCACCGGACGCCTCCCGGAAGACAGCACCCCGCCCTCTGGGGAGGCATGTGGGCACATTACCCACCTCCATCCGGAGACATCCGCGGGGACTCCGGTACGCTCGGGCGGAAAATCGCCCCGCAACTATTGGAAGGGTCCCGGGTTGGACGGAAGCGTGGAAGCGGACTCGGACGCAGACGCACAGATGATGCTGAAGGTGGCGGCGGGCGACCGGCGGGCGTTCGCGCTGCTGTTCGACCGGTACCACGTGAGCGTGGCGCGCTTCGCCCTGCGCTTCGTGGGGGACCGGGAGCGGGCCGAGGAGCTGACGCAGGACATCTTCGTGAAGCTGTACCGCAACGCGAAGAGCTACAGGCCGTCGGCGAAGTTCAAGACGTTCCTCTTCCGGGTGGCCACCAACCACTGCCTCAACGAGGTGCGGCGCGGAGAGTACCGGGTGGAGCACACCTCGACGGATGCACAGGAGGACGAGGGCGGGCTGGAGGTGGCGGGAGGGGAAGGAGACAGGCCGGACCAGGCGTTGGCGGGGCGGGAGCTGGAGCGGGCGGTGGGCGAGGCGCTGAAGGCGATGAGCGAGCGGGAGCGTGCGGCCTTCACCATGTGCCGCTTCGAGGGAATGGCGTACCGGGACATCGCGGAGGCGCTGGAGGCGAGCGAGGCGGCGGTGAAGAGCCTCATCCACCGGGCGACGCTGGCGGTGGCGCGCAAGGTGGAGGAACTGCAGACGGGCTCCGTGCCCGCGAGGAGCAGGGCATGAGTTGTCCATTCGAGGAAGACCTGACGGCGTACGTGGACGGGGAGCTGGTGCCCGCGCGGCGCGCCGAGGTGGAGGCGCACCTGGGGAGCTGCGCGGGCTGCCAGGGGACGGAGGCGCTGCTGCGGCGCACGGTGGCGCGCATGGCCGGGCTGCCCGGGTTCACGCCCTCGCCGGCCATGCGGCGCGAGGTGATGGCGAAGCTGGACGCGCTGCCGCCGACGCTGGGCGAGCGGCTGCGGGCGTGGCTGAGGCCCTCGGTGCTGGTGCCGGCGGCGGGACTGGCGGCGGTGGCGGGGCTGGCGCTCTACACGGCCGCGCCGGGCGAGCCCGCGCTGGACGTGGCGGACGCGGGCACGCTGGAGCTGGCGATGAACCTGGAAGTGGTCGAGGACTACGACGTCGTCGGCCTGGAGAATGACGAGGACCTGGAGGTGATTGCGAGCCTCCACGAGCTGGAGGTGCGGTGATGATGGGCCGGAGCAACCTGGCGCGAGCGGGGCTGATGGTGGCGCTGCTGCTGGGCGGAGCGGGCCGGGCGGAGGAGCCCCAGCCGCCGGAGCCTCAACAGCAGGAGCAGCCGCGGCGGCCCCAGACGGCGGCCGAGCGTTTCCAGCAGCTGTCCCCCGAGCAGAAGGAAGCGCTGCGGGCGAAGCTGCGCGAGCTCAAGGCGATGCCGCCGGAGGAGCGCGAGCGCATCCAGGGCAACCTGGAGCGCTGGAAGCAGATGCCCGAGGAGGAGCGGGAGCGGGTGCGGGCCAACCTGCGCGAGTTCCAGCGGCTGACGCCCGAGGAGCGCCGGCAGCTGCGCGAGCGCTTCCGCGAGTTCCGCGGGATGAGCCCCGAGCGCAAGGCGGAGGTGCGCCAGCGGATGAGGGCGTACCTGCGGGCGCACCCGGAGCGGCGCGAGCAGATGATGGAGAACATGCGGCGCTGGAGGCAGATGACGCCCGAGCAGCGCGAGCAGATGCGCGAGCGGATGCGTGAGAGGCGGCGGCAATGAGCTGGCGCCACGCGGTGATGCTGGCCGCCGTGCTGGCCTCGGGCACGGCCGCGGCCGCCGAGTCCCCTCCTCCCTCCAAGCAGTCTCCGCCCCCGCCCCAGCAGCGCGCCCCGGCCCCCAGGCCCCCGGCGCCGGAGCTGTCCGCGGAGGACAAGGAGGTGGTGGAGAACCTCGAGCTGCTGGAGAGCCTGGACACGGTGGAGGACCTGGACCTGCTGCTGGAGCTGTCCAAGGAAGAGGAAGGCGCGGACAAGCGGTGACGGGGTAGACTGGCGGCACCGTGCAGCCGCCCCCCGCACCGTCCAAGACCGTGGAAATCCCCTCGCGCCGTTTCGGGCGCTATGTGCTGCGCTCGCGCCTGGGCTCGGGGGGAATGGCGGAGGTCTTCCTCGCGGAGGCGAAGGACGAGAAGGGCACGCCCTTCAAGGTGGCGCTGAAGCTGATGCGCAAGGACGTCACCGCCGAGTCCTTCGCCGGCGAGGCGGACCTGATGGGCCTGCTGGAGCACCCGAACCTGGTGCGCCGGCTGGAGATTGGCGAGGCCTTCGGGCGCTACTTCATCGCCATGGAGTTCCTGCTGGGTGGAGACCTGGACGGGATGCTCCGGGCGCACGAGCGGCAGGGGCAGCGCATCCCGTTGGCCGCGGGCGTGCACGTGTGCATCGAGGTGCTGCGGGCGCTGGCCTGCTTCCACCAGGCGCGCACGCGCACCGGCCGGCCGCTGGAGCTTGTGCACGGGGACGTGAATCCCGCCAACATCTTCTTCTCCGGACAGTGCGAGGTGAAGCTCGGCGACTTCGGCGTGGCCAAGGCGCGCGGGATGGACCTGGGCCCGGAGGAAGGCGTGACGGCGGGCAAGCTGCACTACCTGTCGCCGGAGCAGACGCGCGGGGACCCGGTGACGCTGGCCTCGGATCTCTTCTCGATGGGCATCGTCCTGCACGAGCTGGTGCTGGGCTTCCACCCCTTCGAGCGCGGCAGCGACGACCCCGAGGTGGTGATGGCGGCCATCCGAGCGGCGAAGCTGAACCTGCCGGACACGCTGGACAAGCGGCTGGCGGCGGTGATCCGCAAGGCGCTGGCGCCGGACGTGAACCAGCGCTACCGCACGGCGGGCGAGTTCGCGGGAGCGCTCCTGGCGTGGGCGCTGGACACGGGCCAGCCCTTCAGCCCGCGCGAGGTGCAGGCGGGGCTGCAACAGGCGCTCGCTCTTGCCCTCTGGGAGCGCGAGAAGGGCCACCCAAGGTAGCGCAGAAGTACGATCGCCCGAAGCAGGACACAAGGCCCGGAACGTCCGCCACTGATCCTTTGACAGCCTGGGGTCCCCCCCTTACGGTGGCGCGCGTCGCTGGTGCCCGGGTCTCGGCCCGGGCTTGAAAGGGAATCCGGTGTGAATCCGGAGCTGCCCCCGCAGCGGTAAGCGAGAACGAACCCGTCCACACCACTGGCCGAGAGGCTGGGAAGGGGACGGTAGTAGGAGCCGGCGATGAGCCGGGGGCTCGCGAGCCCGAAGACCTGCCAGCCACCTGCCCTCGGGGAGAAATCCGGGGGGAGAATCGACCTGGACGCCTCGTGGGGAGGCGGGAGGTTCCGTGCGCCACGGACTCCCGTGACCGTGCGGCCCCGTCCCTTCTCCTCCTGTGGTGCTCCAGTCGCCCGAGGGGGGCGAGGGTCGGCTCGGCGAGTCATCGCACGTCGCAATGCGCGACACGGGCAGCCCTTTTCCTCCGCGGATCCACACGGTCGCGAACGGAGGAGGAGGAGCATGCTGAACGGAACCCACATCACGTCCACGACAACGCCGCCGCACACCACCATGCGGGTGCGCAAGCGCAACGGGGTGCTCGAGGGCGCGGACCTGAACAAGATCGTCCGGGCGATCGGCCGCTGTTGCGACGGGCTGCGCCAGGTGGATGCCATCCGCGTGGCGACGAAGACGATCGTCGGCCTCTATGACGGGGCCTCGACGCAGGAGTTGGATCAGCTCTCCATCCAGACCGCGGCCTCGCTGACGCTGGAGGAGCCCGAGTACGCGAAGCTCGCGGCGCGGCTGCTCGCCACGTACATCGACAAGGAGGTCTCCGGGCAGGAGATCCACTCCTTCTCGCAGTCGATCGCCGCCGCGCACAAGCTGGGCCTCGTGAACGAGCGCGTGGCCCGGCTCGTCTCCACGAACGCGCGCAAGCTGAACGACACGATCGACCCCTCGCGCAACCGGCTCTTCGAGTACTTCGGGCTGCGGACGGTCTATGACCGCTACCTGCTCAAGCACCCGACGACGCGCGAGGTGCTGGAGACGCCGCAGCACTTCTTCATGCGCATCGCGGTGGCGCTCGGGGAGACGGTGCCCGAGGCGCTGGAGCTCTACCGGCTCTTCTCGATGCTCGAGTACGTGCCGAGCTCCCCCACCCTGTTCAACTCGGGCACGTGCCACGAGCAGCTGTCGTCGTGCTTCCTGCTGGACTCGCCCGGGGACGAGCTGGAGAGCATCTACCAGCGGTACACGGACGTGGCGATGCTCTCGAAGTTCTCGGGAGGCATCGGGCTGGCGTACCACCGGGTGCGCTCGCGCGGCTCGCTGATCGGGAGCACGAACGGGCACAGCAACGGCATCGTCCCGTGGCTGAAGACGCTGGATGCGTCGGTGGCGGCGGTGAACCAGGGTGGGAAGCGCAAGGGCGCGGCCTGCGTGTACCTGGAGACGTGGCACGCGGACCTGGAGGAGTTCCTCGAGCTGCGGGACAACACCGGTGACGAGGCGCGGCGCACGCACAACCTGAACCTCGCGAACTGGATCCCCGACCTCTTCATGAAGCGCGTCGAGGCGGATGGGAACTGGTCCCTCTTCGACCCGAAGGGGGTGCCGCACCTCACGGACCTCTACGGCGAGGAGTTCGAGCGCGCCTACGAGCAGGCCGAGCAGAAGGGCCTGGCGGCGAAGACGCTGAAGGCGCGCGAGCTGTACGGGCGCATGATGCGGACGCTGGCGCAGACCGGGAACGGGTGGATGACGTTCAAGGACAAGTCCAACCGGGCGTGCAACCAGACGGCGCTGCCGGGCCGGGTCGTGCACCTGTCCAATCTCTGCACGGAGATCCTCGAGGTGACGTCAGGGGACGAGACGGCCGTGTGCAACCTCGGCTCCATCAACCTCGCGCGGCACACGTCGGTGGACGAGCGCGGCCGGGTGAGCTTCGACTGGGAGAAGCTGGGGAAGACGGTGCGGACGGCGGTGCGGCAGTTGGCTCGGGTGATCGACCTGAACTACTACCCCATCCCCTCGGCGAAGAGCTCGAACCTCCGCTGGCGCCCGGTGGGCCTGGGCATCATGGGCCTGCAGGACGTGTTCTTCCAGATGCGCCTGCCCTTCGACAGCGCCGAGGCGCGGGCCGTCTCGCGGAAGATCTCCGAGGACATCTACTTCCACGCGCTCTCCGCCTCGACGGAGCTGGCGGCCGAGCACGGTGCCCACCCGGCCTTCTCCGAGACGCGGGCGGCGCGCGGTGAGCTCCAGTTCGACGCGTGGAACGTGGTCCCCGAGGACTCGGCGCGCTGGGACGCGCTGCGTGCCCGGGTGAAGCAGGTGGGCCTGCGCAACTCGCTGCTGATCGCGATCGCCCCCACGGCGACCATCGCGTCCATCGCGGGCTGCTACGAGTGCATCGAGCCCCAGGTGTCCAACCTCTTCAAGCGCGAGACGCTCTCGGGGGACTTCCTCCAGGTCAACCGCTACCTCGTGGAGGAGCTGAAGGCGCTCGGGCTGTGGAACGAGGACATGCGGGCCCGCATCAAGCTCGCGGAGGGCTCCATCCAGTCGCTCGAGGAGATTCCCGCCGACGTGCGGGCCATCTACCGCACGGCGTGGGAGCTGCCGATGCGCTCGCTGATCGACATGGCGGCGGACCGGGGCGCCTTCATCGACCAGAGCCAGTCGCTCAACCTGTTCATGGAGGCGCCGAACATCGGCCAGCTCAGCTCCATGTACATGTACGCGTGGAAGAAGGGGCTGAAGACGACGTACTACCTGCGCTCGCGGCCGGCCACGCGCATCGCGAAGACCACCGCCGACGCGTCCCGGAACGGCGCGGACACGAAGACGAACGGTGTCAGCGAGATGGCCCGAGCCGAGCCGAAGCCCACCGATGAGCAGGCCATCGCCTGCTCTCTCGAGAACCCCGAAGCCTGCGAGGCCTGCCAGTGATTGCCTACATGACGTCCAACAAGGTCTCGCACGCGACGCCCAAGACGGGTGCGCGCCTGCTGGACCCAGGCATGAACCTCACACTGCGCCCGATGCAGTACCCGGTCTTCTTCGAGATGTACCGCAACGCCATCAAGAACACCTGGACGGTGGAGGAGGTGGACTTCTCGACGGACGTGGGGGACCTGCGCTCGAAGATGACGGCGGCGGACCGGCACCTCATCCAGCGGCTGGTGGCCTTCTTCGCGACGGGCGA
The DNA here is from genome assembly GCF_057119385.1 of Archangium sp. Taxonomy (NCBI): domain Bacteria; kingdom Pseudomonadati; phylum Myxococcota; class Myxococcia; order Myxococcales; family Archangiaceae; genus Archangium; species Archangium sp. The sequence goes on from NZ_DBNGVP010000117.1 coordinate 79,560, forward strand.
CTCCATCGTGGCGAACAACCTCGTGCTGAACCTCTACAAGCACGTGAACGCCCCCGAGGCGCGCATGTACCTGTCGCGGCAGCTCTACGAGGAGGCGCTGCACGTGCAGTTCTACCTCACGCTGCTCGACACGTACGTGCCGGACCCGGCCGAGCGCGCAAGGGCCTTCGCGGCGATCGACACCATCCCGAGCATCCGCAAGAAGGCGGAGTTCTGCTTCAAGTGGATGGACTCCATCGGCGAGCTGGAGCGGCTGGAGACGCGGGAGCAGCGGAGGAAGTTCCTGCTGAACCTCATCTGCTTCGCGGCCTGCATCGAGGGGCTCTTCTTCTTCGCGGCGTTCGCGTACGTGTACTTCCTGCGCTCGCGGGGGCTGCTGCACGGGCTGGCCGCGGGGACGAACTGGGTCTTCCGCGACGAGAGCGCGCACATGGCCTTCGCCTTCGAGGTGGTGAAGACGGTGCGGCGCGAGGAGCCGGGCCTCTTCGACGCGGAGATGGAGCGGGAGGTGGCCACCATGCTGGAGGAGGCGGTGGCGTGCGAGCTCCAGTTCGCCGAGGACCTGCTGGGAATGGGCGTCGCGGGCCTGTCCGTGCACGAGATGCGGCAGTACCTGGAGTTCGTGGCCGATCAGCGGCTGGTGATGCTGGACCTGCCGAAGCGCTACGGCGCGAAGAACCCGTTCGGCTTCATGGACCTGCAGGACGTGCAGGAGCTGGCGAACTTCTTCGAGCGCCGCGTCTCGGCGTACCAGGTGGGCGTCGCCGGAGAGGTCACCTTCGACGCGGCCTTCTGACCGGAAGGCGGAGCTGGACATGAAAACGCCCGGGGGCCTCGAAGCGAGGCATCCCCGGGCGGGTTGAATCGCAGGACCGATCCGGCGCGGACTACTCGACCGTCACGCTCTTGGCGAGGTTGCGCGGCTGATCCACGTCGTTCCCGCGCAGGTCCGCCACGTGGTAGGCGAGCAGCTGCAGGGGAATCGTGGCCACCACCGGCGCGAGCAGCGCGCTGGCGGCCGGGATGCGGATGACATGGTCGGCCAGCGAGGCCACGTGCGCGTCATCCTCGTCGATGATCGCGATGACCTTGCCGCCGCGGGCCCGCACCTCCTCGATGTTGCCGATGATCTTCTCGTAGGCCACGTGCGGCTGCTTGGGCGCGATGACCACCACCGGCATCTTCTCGTCGATGAGCGCGATGGGACCGTGCTTCATCTCGCCGCCGGCATAACCCTCGGCGTGGATGTAGGAGATCTCCTTGAGCTTGAGCGCGCCCTCGAGCGCCACCGGGTGCATCGGGCCGCGGCCGAGGAAGAGGAAGTCCTGCGAGCTCATGAACTCGCGCGCCACGCGCTTGACCGAGGTCTCGCACTTGAGCACGTCCTCGATCATCTTGGGGATCTCGGTCAGCGAGGTCAGGTGCTCCTGCGCCGCCTTGACGGTGAGCGTGCCGCGCATGCGGCCGAGCTTCACCGCCAGCAGGTAGAGCCCCACCAGCTGCGTGGTGAAGGCCTTGGTGGAGGCCACGCCGATTTCCGGACCCGCGTTGGTGAGGATGGTGATGTCCGCCTCACGCGTCATGGCGCTGCCGATGACGTTGCACAGCGCGAGCGACGTGGCGCCACGCGCCTTGGCCTCCTTGAAGGCCGCCAGCGTGTCCGCCGTCTCGCCCGACTGGCTGATGGCGATGGCCAGGTGCGAGGGCTCCACGATGGGATCGCGGTAGCGGAACTCACTGGCCAGCTCCACCTCCACCGGGATGCGCGCCAGCGACTCGATCATCGCCTTGCCGGCAATCCCCGAGTGCCACGAGGTGCCGCACGCCAGGATGGTCACCTTGGTGATCGCCCGCACCTTCTCGGGGCTGAGGTTCCAGCCCTCGAAGTGCACGTCGCCCTCGGAGAGGAGCATGCGGCCGCGCAGCGTGTCCGCCACCGCGCGAGGCTGCTCCATGATCTCCTTGTGCATGAAGTGCTTGTGGCCGCCCTTCTCCGCCATCATCGGCGTCCAGTCGATGCGGCGGGTGGGCCGGTTCACCTTCTGGCCGGAGCGGCCGTAGATGTCCACGCTCGAGGCGGTGATGACGGCCAGGTCACCCTCCTCCATGTAGACGAAGTCGCGCGTGTGCTCGAGCAGCGCCGGCACGTCGCTGGCCACGAAGTTCTGTCCCTGGCCCAGGCCGAGCACCATGGGAGAGGAGTCCTTGGTGCAGACGATGCGGTGGGGGTCGCTGGCCGTCACCACCGCCAGGGCGTAGGTGCCCTTCACCTGGGCGATGGCCGCGCGCACCGCCGCCGGCAGGTCCAGGCCGCTCTTGAGCTCATCGGAGATGAGGTGGGCGAAGACCTCGGAGTCCGTCTCGGAGGAGAAGTGGTGCCCCTTGGCGCGCAGCTCCTCCTTGAGGGCCAGGTGGTTCTCGATGATGCCGTTGTGCACCACCGCCACATCACCATAGGTGTGCGGGTGGGCGTTCTCGTCCGAGGGACGCCCATGCGTGGCCCAGCGCGTGTGGCCGATGCCGATGGTGCCCTGGGGCACGTCGGTCTGGACGCGGTTCTCCAGGTTCTTCAGCTTGCCCGTGGCCCGCACCACGTTCAGGACGTTGCGGTTCACCACCGCCACGCCCGCGGAGTCATACCCGCGGTACTCGAGCTTCTTCAGCCCGGACACCAGGATGGGAGCCGACTCCTTGTCCCCAACGTACCCAACAATGCCGCACATGTTGTCCGTCCTCTCTCACGCCCGAACCCCGGATTGCAAATTCCGGGGGCATTTCCACCCACATCGGGCGACACCTGTCGCCCTCGAGACAAGCAAGACGCGGGCCGTCTAACCCGCGGAGGCCTTGTCCGGCTTGGAAGGGCCAGCTTCCGCGGACTTGGCCATGCGCGCCTTCTTCCTCTCCACCCAGCCTTCCATGTTGAGCTGTGGCGTACGGGACACGGCGAGGCTCCCGGGAGGCACATCTTTCGTCACCGTGGTGCCCGCACCGACATACGCACCGTCCCCGACTTTCACAGGGGCCACCAGCTGCGAGTCCGAGCCGATGAAGACACCATCGCCCAGCTCGGTGACGTGCTTGTTCACCCCGTCGTAATTACAGGTGATGGTGCCGGCGCCCACGTTGACCTTGGCGCCGATCTTCGCGTCGCCCAGGTAGGCCAGGTGGTTGGCCTTGGAGCCGCGGCCGAGGCGGGCCTTCTTCGTCTCCACGAAGTTGCCCAGGTGCACCTCCTCGGCGAGGTCCGTGCCGGGCCGCAGCCGCGCGAAGGGGCCGAGGATGCAGCGCTCGCCCACCCGGGCCTCCTCCAGGACGGTGTACGGCTTGATGGTCGTCCCGTCGGCCACCGAGGAGGCGTGCAGGACGCTGCCCTGTCCGATGCTGACGTCGCGGCCGACCACCGTGGCGCCCGAGAGCGTCACCATGGGGGCGAGCTCCGTGTCGGACCCGATGGCCACGCCCTCCTCGATGTACGTGGTGGCGGGGTCCGTCAGGGTGACGCCGTTGCGCATGTGCCAGGTGTTGATGCGCGCCTGGAGCTCCTTGCCCCGCGCCGCCAGCTCCACCCGGTCATTCACACCGGCCGTCTCGCCGAACTCGGCGTCGATGGAGCCCACCGGGCCCTGGGCCGCGGCCATCTCCACCAGGTCCGTCAGGTAGAACTCGCCCTGCGCGTTCGCGCTGCGGATGTTGGCCAGCGCCTTCCAGAGGAACGAGGACTCCACCAGGTAGATGCCGGCGTTGCACTCGCGCACCTGGCGCTGCTCGGGGGTGGCGTCCTTGTGCTCGACGATGCGCACCACCTTGCCCATCTCCCGGATGACGCGGCCGTAACCGGTGGGATCCGCCGGAGACGTGGACACCAGCGAGAGCACGCCGCCGCTCTTGTCGTGCGCGGCGGACAGGGCCTCGAGCGTCTCGCGGCGCACCAGCGGCACGTCTCCGTAGAGGATGAGCACGCGCCCGTTGAAGTCCTTCAGCGCGGCTTCCGCCGAGCGCACCGCGTCCGCCGTGCCGCGCTGCTCCTTCTGGAGCGCGAAGCGCAGGGGCGCGGTGGGGAAATGAGCGCGGATGGAGCGCTCCACCTCGTCTGCCTGGTGGCCTACCACCGGCACCACGGGGGAGGCGCCCAGCTCCAGCGCTCGCATGAGGGGATAGGCACAGATGGGCTTGCCGAGGATGGGGTGAAGGACCTTGGCCTTCTCCGACTTCATCCGCGTGCCCTTGCCAGCGCACAACACCACCGCCGCCAGAGGAACTGTCATAGGCGGCGATTACTAGGGATGCGAAAGCGGCGCGTCAACCGCGAGCGGGTGGGCGCGTGGAGCGGATGCCCTCCGGGCGAGCCTTCACGGAAACGGACAGCGTGTTGCTCTGCACGGTGATACCGAACGTCGGTTTGAGGAACACCGTCGTCACCGTGACCTCTGGCGAGGCCGACGTCTGCTTCATTGTCGTCAGGTTGGCGTTCATGTTTCCCCCGGCGCGACGAACCGTCATGCACAGGATGCCTTCACCTGTGCCCCGGTCAAACTCCAGGCCGGGCATGCTGGTGTCAGCCGGACACTTCTCGATGTTGAAACGTTTCTTGGCGGGTCCGAGCCGCGGCCGGGGATACTCCAGAACGCCCACTCGCGGAAGCGCCAGGTGGGCCCCCGACGGAGGCTCTTCACGTGGAGACGGTAAAGATGCGGACTCACCAAAACGGGTGGGCAGTGGCACTGATGGCACTGGTCATGGCGTGGCCCGCGTGGGCGGCGCGGCCGTACCGGGGCGGAGCGGTGGCCACGGCGCACCCGATGGCGAGCGAGGCCGCGCTGAGGATGCTGGAGAAGGGCGGCAACTCGGTGGACGCGGCGGTGGCGGCGGCCTTCACGCTGGGTGTGGTGGGCCCGTACCACTCGGGCATTGGCGGCGGGGGCTTCGCGCTGGTGCACGACGCGAAGACGGGCGGGACGCAGGTGCTGGACTTCCGCGAGGTGGCGCCCAAGGGGGCCACGCGCGACATGTACCTGAAGGACGGACAGGTGGTGCCCGGGCTGTCCACGGATGGCGCGACGAGCGTGGCGGTGCCCGGCGCGGTGGCCGGCTACCTGGAGCTGCTGGAGAAGCACGGCAAGCTGCCCCGCGCCGTGGTGCTGCAGCCGGCCATCGACGCCGCTCGCAACGGCTTCTGGGTGTCTCCCAAGTACCAGGGCATGGCCACCCTGCGGCGCGACTGCCTGCGGCAGGACCCGGACGCCTCGCGCATCTTCCTCGTGAAGAACGACCAGGGCGAGCTGGACGTGCCGCCCATCGGCCACCTCGTGAAGCAGCCGGAGCTGGCCCGCACGCTCCAGACGCTCGCGAAGAGCGGCCCCAAGGCCTTCTACTCGGGCCCCCTGGCCCTGGCCATGGTGGACACGGTGAAGGCGGGCGGCGGCACGCTCTCGCTCGAGGACCTGAAGGACTTCAAGACGCGCACGCATGCGCCGCTGGAGGGCAGCTACCGCGGCCACCGCATCCTCACCATGCCGCCGCCGAGCGCGGGGGGACTGGCGGTGGTGCAGGTGCTCGGCGCGCTGGAGAAGCTGCGCCCCCAGGGCCTGGACTTCCGCGAGCCGGAGTCGCTCCACCTCTACACCGAGGCGGTGCGCCGCGTGTACGTGGACCGGGTGAAGTACCTGGGGGACCCGGCCTTCGTGAAGATCCCCATGGAGCGCCTCACCTCGGTGGGCTACATCGCGGACCTCGCGGGCAGCATCGACCCGAAGAAGGCCACGCCGAGTGCCTCGCTGCTGCCTCCCGTGGAGGGCGCCAGCGGCTCCACGCTCAAGAAGCCGGACGGCACCTGGTACGACCCCTCCACCGCGCCCGAGAAGAAGAACACCACGCACATCTCCGTCATCGACAAGGACGGCAACGCGGTGGCCCTCACCACCACGGTGAACTACGCCTTCGGCTCGTGTGTCGTCGCCAAGGGCACCGGCATCCTCCTCAACGACGAGATGGATGACTTCGCCGCGCGGCCCGGCGTGCCCAACGCCTACGGGCTGGTGACGGGCGAGGCCAACGCCATCGCCCCGGGCAAGGTGCCCCTGTCCTCCATGTCCCCCACGCTCGTCTTCTCCAAGGAGGACCCCAAGAAGGTGATGCTGGCGGTGGGCAGCCCGGGCGGCTCCACCATCCCCACCACCGTCATCCAGGTCATCTCCAACATCGTGGACCAGAAGATGGACGTGGTGCGCGCGGTGGGACTGGGCCGGCTGCACCACCAGTACCTGCCGGATGAGCTGTGGGTGGACCGCTACGGCCTGGAGCCCGCCACGCAGGCGGCGCTGGAGGCCAAGGGCCACAAGATTCGCAAGCAGGAGGCCTGGGGCGACGCCGAGGCCGTCTACAGCGATCCCAAGACGAACCTGCGCTACGCGGGGAGCGATCCGCGCAACGAGGGCGCCGCCCTCGGCCAGGACTGACGGACAGGACGGAACGAACCGTGGCGACCACCCTCCTCCAGCTCTTCGACGCGCACCTCCACCCGGAGGCCCTCAGCGACCAGGACCTCGAGTCCATGCGCTTCTTCGGGGTGGAGCGGGCGTTGGTGGTGGCCCACCACCTGCCCGAGCCCACGCCCAAGGCCCTGCGCAAGCACTTCGACGACCTGATGCTCCGGCAATTGCCCCGCCTGGAGCGGCTGGGCATCCGCGCCTGGGCCGCCCTGGGCGTGCACCCGCGCTGCATCCCCCGCCGCGGCCTGTCCGAGGTGCTCGCGAGCCTCCCGGACTACTTCCGCGGCGGACGCGTGGTGGCCCTCGGCGAGACGGGCCTGCACGCGGGCGGCATCGAGGAGGAGGAGGCCTTCCTCGAGCAGCTCGCGCTCGCGCGTCAGCTCAAGCTGAAGGTGCTGGTGCACACCCCGGTGCGCGACAAGGAGCGCCACACCCGGCGCATCCTCACCCTGCTGCGCGACTCCGGCATCCGGCCTTCACGCGTGCTGGTGGACCACGCCAACGGCCGCACCGTGCGCAACATCCTCGGCTGTGGGCATTGGGCGGGGCTGACGTTGCACCCCGAGGCACTCAAGGCCGAACGTGCCGTGGCGCTGGTGCGCCGGCTTGGCAGTGAACGGCTGGTGCTCAACTCGGATGCCGGCGATGGCGCCGGCGACATCCTCGGGCTCGCGCGCGTGGCCCACATGCTGGCCAAGGCGAAGCTGTCGGAACGAGTGGTGAAGCGCGTGGCTCATGACAACGCCGCGCGCTTCTACCGGCCTCGTTAATGAAGCGCGCTGGACTCTTCCGGGTGCAGCGTCAACCGCTGCGCCTCGTCCAGCCTGGCCTGCACCGGGATGCCCCGATGCCGGTACTGCGCCAGCGAGTCCGCCACTTCGTCCAGCAACAGCTGGTAGCGCTCGTCCAGCTCCACGGCAATCAACATCATCGTCTCGCCCGCGTCCTCGACGCCCGGGCGGTACACCTGGCAACGCTGGAACCGCGCCCAGCGGCCATTCTCCATCTTCACAAGCTCGCCATCGTAAGCCATGCGCAGTCCCCCTTTCGACCGTCCGACAGGAAGTCGGGAAGTGAATGGACCCACTGTAAGCACAAATTTTCCGCGCGTCACCCCCCCTGCTGAAAATTCGTGAAAGGCCCCTGATATTGGTCGTTTACCCGACGCTTTCCCTCGCGGCGGCTCCACCCCCCAGCCGAGCGGAGTCCAGGTTGTAAATTTGCTGGGCTGTTAAGTTGTTGATTTCCACCGCTCCGCGTTGGCCGGATGCGTCAACGGCTCGACACCCGCGCGCGGGAGGAGCAGCCCGGCCCGTCCCCGAGGGAGCCCCGGGCGGCGCGGGAGCACGCGCGCGGTGCCCGTGAGTCCGGTGGCAAGAGGGCACGCCTTCCCTTAGATTGGTTGGGATGAAGTTGACCCAGTTGTTCCGTCGCGATCGGACCGTCATCAAGCGCGCGGACGCGCAGGACCAGGCCGAGAAGATATTGGCCGAGTCGCTCCGTCTGCTCAGCCAGGTGTGCACCAAGGTCGCCGATCTCATCGAGACGCAGCGGCTGGAGCGCGCCGGCTACTCGAACAACGCCTATCTCCAGCGGCTGGACAACCCGCCGAAGCCGGGAGAGGCGAAGCGCAAGAAGGAGTAGGGCTCCTCCCGCGCATGAGCCACTCCGACGAGTCCCCGGCCTGCCTGGGCGCCGCCTCCGGCTGGCTGGCGTCTGGAAGCTCGACACTGCCCCTGCCAGCCCTGAACGACGAGGAGGGGCCCCGGCTGCCCGAGGGGCTGCCGCCCGTGGTGGATGCCCACGTCCACCTCTTCCCGGACGGCGTCTTCGAGGCCATCTGGCGCTGGTTCGAGCAGTACGGCTGGCCCATCCGCTACAAGCTGCACACGCCCCAGGTGGTGTCCTTCCTGCTGTCGCGCGGGGTGCACCGGGTGGTGGCGCTGCACTACGCGCACAAGCCGGGCATGGCGCGCTTCCTCAACGCCTACGTCGCCGAGGTGGCCCGGGCCGAGCCGCGCGTGTTGGGGCTGGCCACCGTGCTGCCGGGCGAAGAGGGCGCGGCGGACATCCTCGCCGAGGCCTTCGCGGCGGGCCTCAAGGGCGTGAAGCTGCACTGCCACGTGCAGTGCTTCGCCCCGGACGCGCCCGCGCTCCACGAGGTGTACGAGGCCTGTGCCCGGGCCGGGCGGCCCCTGGTGATGCACGCTGGCCGCGAGCCCGCCAGCCCTCAGTACAAGTGCGACGTGCACGCCCTCTGCTCGGCCGAGCGCGTGGAGCGGGTCCTCGAGGACCACCCGGGCCTCAAGCTGTGCATCCCCCACCTGGGCGCGGACGAGTTCGACGCGTACGAGCGGCTCCTGGAGCGCTACGACACCCTCTGGCTGGACACCACCATGGCCGTGGCCGGTTATTTCCCCATTCCGGTGCCCCGCCGCTTGCTGGAAGTCCGTCCCGAGCGCATTCTCTACGGCACGGACTTCCCCAACCTGCCGTACGCCTGGGACCGCGAGCTCAAGCAGTTGCTGTCCCTCGAGCTCGGGGACGAGGTGGAGGCAGGCATCCTGGGGCAGAACGCCCTCCAGCTTTTCGAGGGATGTTGAAAACCGGGCACACCCCTTCCGGAACGGGAAAGCCATTCCCATGTTGCCCCGCATAGAATCCGCCTTCCCTGCCGGAATCAGCATCGAGGCCCCGCCATGTCCTACATCCTGGTCGTCGACGACGACGCGAGCCACCGCACGCTCATCTGCGATGCCCTGGAGGAGATGGGCTATCGCACGGAACAGGCCGGTAACGGCCGTGAGGCCCTCGACACCCTCGAGGGCGAGATTCCCCAGGCCGTCCTGCTCGACCTGCGCATGCCGGTGATGAGCGGCTGGGGCCTGCTGGATGCCCTCAAGAAGATGCCGCGGGCGCGCGGACTGCCGATCATCATCATCTCGGGCTACGGCTTCGAGTGGGAGGCGGAGCTGGTGGGCGCCGCCGGCTACATCTCCAAGCCCGTGGACCTGGACAAGGTGCGGATGACGGTGCAGCGCATCATCGGCCCGCCCGAAGTGGCCATGGTGCACTGAGCAGGAGCCTCCCACGCCACCTCCCAGGTGCCAGGTCCTTCATGCGGGCCTCGGACATCGGGGGGATTGTGGGAGGGTGGCGGAGTCGGCTCTGATCCGGCCCGCGCATGTCCCCCACCCCAACGAATCTGGCCGTCGACGCCCATGGGCTCGTGAAGCGCTTCGGCGAATTCACCGCGCTCAACGGGATGGAGCTGTCCATCCCCCGCGGCTCCTTCTACGCCTTCCTCGGCCCCAACGGGGCGGGCAAGTCCACCACCATCGCGCTGCTCACCGGGGTGTACGCACCGGACGCCGGCCGCATCTCCCTCTTGGGGGTGGACGCGGTGGCCCGGCCGCTGGAGGTCAAACGCCACATCGGCGTAGTGCCCGAGGAGCTGAGCCTCTTCGAGCGGCTCACCGGCCGGCAGTACCTCACCTTCTGCGGGCGGATGTACGGGCTGAGCGGGGACGAGGCGGCGGCGCGGGCGGCCGAGCTGCTCGAGCTCACGGAGCTGACGTACAAGGCGGGCGCGCTGGTGGCCGAGTACTCCAAGGGCATGCGGCGGCGGCTGGCCATCGCCGCGGCGCTGATCCACGCGCCGGAGCTGGTGCTGCTGGACGAGCCCTTCGAGGGCATCGACGTGCTGGCCGCGGGCGTCATCCGCGAGCTGCTGCGCGAGCTGAGCCGGCGGGGCGTGACGCTGCTGCTCACCACGCACGTGCTGGAGATCGCGGAGCGGCTGGCCACGCACGCGGGCGTCATCCGCGGCGGGAGGATGCTGGACCAGGGCACGGTGCAGCAGTTGATGGAGCGCTATGACGCGCCCTCGCTGGAGGCCGTGTTCGAGAAGCTCATCTCCGTGCCGGCCGCGCGCAACGCGAAGCTGTCCTTCTACGGGGAAGCACCGCCCGCCGAGGTGGTTCCGCTGCGCCGGGGGTCCGCGTGAACCGGGTGGCCGCGCCGGGCTTCTTCCGGCACCTGTGGCTGTTGTGGGGCCTGCGCCTGGACATCGGACTCAACCAGGGAGCGGGCCGGAGCCCGTTCATGGCGGTGGCCGCCTTCCTGCTCTCGAGCGCGCCGGCCTGGGGCCTGGGCGTGACGTTCTACGGGTTGATGCGGCTCAAGCCCATCGCCGAGAACGGCGTGTGGCCCTTCTTCATCCTCAACCTGCTGTGCTTCGTCACGTCGGCGGTGTGGGTGACGTGGCCGCTGATGAGCGCGGGCGTGGATGACCACTCGGAGCTGAGCCGCTACGCCCCCTTCCCCATCTCGCCCTTCCGGCTGCTCATCGCGTCCACGGTGGCGAGCCTCTTCGAGCCGCGCGCGCTCGTCTTCTACGCGCCCTTGACGGGAGCGGCGCTGGGCTTCGCCTCGGTGCACCCGCTGCGATTGAAGTGGTTCGCGGTGCTGCTCTACGTGCTGTTCGCCCTGCTCAACGCAGCCTGGAGCCGGGTGGCCCTGCACTCGGTGCTCAACGTGCTGCGCGAGAAGCACAGCGCCCAGCTCATTGGTGGCGGCTTCGTGGTGTTCCTCGTGGCCGCGTCCCTCATCCCGCCCATCGATACCTCGTGGCTGACGGCCGTGGGCGAGGGGGGCGTGGACAAGCTGGACATGGCCCTCATCATCGACGCGACGATTGCGTTGGGACGGGTGCCCTCGGGCTTCTTCGGGGACGCGCTGCTGGAGCTGAGCTATGGGTACCGGCGCAATGCGCTGGTGGACGGCGTGGGCATGGTCTTCTTCGCCCTGCTGGGGCTGGGGCTCGCGTACGCGCTGCTGCTGCGCTTCCACCGCAACGTGGGCCGCGCCGGCCCGGCCGTGAAGGAGTCCGGGGACAATGATCCGTTCGCCCGCACGCGCACCACGTACACCACGCTGCTGGCGCGCGAGGCGCTGGATTTGTGGCGCAACCCGCGTGCGCGGCTGCTCGCGGCCGTGCCCTTCGTGCTGGCCATCCTGCTGAAGCTGACGTCGGGACGGGCCCTCTTCGAGTACCTGCTGGGCGCGAGCGTGGATGCCTGGTTGATGGGCGGCCTGTGCATCTACGGCGCGGTGGTGATGGCGTCCACGTTCTCGCAGAACACGTTCGCCTATGACGGGCACGGGCTGGCCATGCTCATCGCCGCCCCCGTGGAGCTGGGGGACGTGCTGCGGGCGAAGAACGTGGTGCAGGGCTCGGCGGCCGGGGCCATGGCCCTGCTGGTGGGAGTGTTCTACCGGGTGTACTTCGGCAAGGGCTCGGCGCTGGACTTCCTGTGCGCCATGGCGGCCGTGGTGGCCGTCGTCCCCGTGCTGCTCGCCGCCGGCAACTTCCTGTCCCTGTACTTCCCCGTGAAGTTCCACGCGAGCCTCAAACGCCGGGACAAGCTGCCCCTCACCGCCTCCATGCTCGGCATCGTCGCGGCGAGCGTGGGCTGTGCCCCCTTCGCCTGGGCCCTGCGATTCGCCGGGAAGAGCGGGCCGAGTGGGCAGACGCTGGCGATGATCGCCCTGTGCGCCGCCTTCAACGTCATCGTGTACCGCTCGCTGCTCCCCCTGGCCCTGCGCCTGCTCGGACAGCGGCGGGAGATCGTGCTGCGCGCGGTGACGAGGGAGTGATCTATCCGGACCTTCGCCTCCGAGGTCCGGATGAACTCCGCGCCGATACACTTCCTATTTCCCGCTGGATTGTCTCCAGATTCTCGCGAACGACCTCGTACTGAGGCTCTTTCGGAGAAGCAGCGCGGAAGTGCCGCTCGGTCAGAGCCAGCAAACGACGGGCGGCCGAGAGATGAGAGGGATGGGCCTGAGCCCAGCGAGCGAAGAGGACGGCGACATGCATCCGCCGCTCCAAGTTCGAGTAACCCAGTCGATGGATACGCCGGAATGCCCTTCCAAACGCTGGCCAAGGTGCATTTCGGCCATACGCTCCCAACAGCAACTCCTCGGCAACCCTTCTGCGAGTCTCGCGCCTTTCCCAATCCGTCTTGTCCTTGGCGAGCATCCTTCGCTGCAAGGCCAGGAACTCCCGCTCGTATCGGACATAGGTCGCATGCCGTAGAGCCACATAGAGCCTGGCCAGTTCCTCGGCGCCTTCCATCCACCGCGCATGGAAGTCCTTCTCCTTCCGTGTCATAGACAAGGCTTTCCGTCGAACTCAGCTGGCCAGAAGTCTTCCGACGCTACATCGGGCACCCGAGCCCGACAATCCGGCTCGTGCATCCTCGGCCGCGATGCACCCGCGAGGACCATGGACCCGACCTCCATCCGTACGGTGACGCTCCTGCGTGAGCAGGTACCGGACTTCAACTGCGATCCGTTCAACTTGCCCACTACCGCCTGACTCGCGACTTCCTCCTCCATCGCGAGCGCTACCTCCGCGAATTGATGGAGGGCCACGACGAGGATTGAGCGCGTGCTAGAAAGCACCCATGCCCATCGCCGAGCTCAACCACCAAGGCATCTATTTCGAGGACTCCGGCGGCTCCGGTCCCGCCATCATCCTCGCCCACGGCTTCCTCATGGACAGCCGCATGTTCGACGCGCAGGTCCAGGCGCTCGCCCCCGCCTTCCGCGTCATCCGCTGGGACGCCCGCGGCTTCGGCCGCACCCGCTGGGATGGCAAGCCCTTCGACCTCTATGACTCCGCCGCCGACTGCATCGCCCTGCTCGACCACCTCGGCATCCGCCAGGCCGTCGTCGGCGGCATGTCCCAGGGCGGCTACTGCGCCCTCCGCGTCGCCCTCCGCTACCCCGACCGCGTCCGCGCCCTCGTCCTCATGAGCACCCGCGGCACCATCGACGAGCCCGAGGTCCGCGCCGGCTACCTCCAGACGCGCGACCTCTGGGGCACCCCGGGCGCCACCGAGAACATCATCCAGTTCCTCGCCGGCGGCATCATCGGCGACTCCCGCTTCCACTCCCCCTGGCTCGACCGCTGGCGCCAGACTCCCAAGGACCACTTCGTCGCCGCGATGAACAACCTCATCGACCGCGACGACATCCGGCCCCGCCTCGGTGACATCCACTGCCCCGCCATCGTGTTCCACGGCACCGATGACACCGGCATCCCCCCCTCCGAGGGCGAGCTCCTCCACAAGAGCCTCCCCGGCAGCACGCGCCTCGTGCTCGTCCCCGGCGCCGCCCACGCCGCCAACATGACCCACCCCGACGCCGTCAATCCTCCCCTCGTGGAGTTCCTGCGCGCCCACGCGTGAGTCTTGGAGGTACGTCCATGGACCTGCACCCCATCGCTGGAGTCGTCTGGTACGCCATCGGGCGCTTCTACGAGGCCCCCGATGGGTCGCTGCAGGACCTGGGCTACTTCGCCCACCTCGCGGGCATCGAGCCCCTCTTCAACGGCACGCCCGGCGAGGGCTCGGCATTCTTCACCTTCCGCTCCGAGCCCTTCACCGCCCGGAAGTTCCAGAATGGCGACCTGTCGGTGTCGCTCGACGCCACCGGCAGCTTCACGCTGTACCTCCACCGCGAGCCCTGTGGTGACTTCTCCCGCCCGGAGACGTTCTCCCGCGGCGAGCCCATCGCCACCTTCCAGCGGCTGTCCTCCGTGGTGGGGACTTCCGTGGGCCCGCTCGGCACCAACCTGTTCTCCGCCGTCCTGCGCTCCAGCACCCCGTTCCACTTCCAGGGCAGGAGCTACAACCTCGAGCGGCTCATGCCCCACGGCATCACCCAGCTCGGCGTGGCCAGCACCACCGCCATGACTCCCCCGCAGGGTTTCAAGACCATGACTCCGTTCGTCGGTTCCGCCATGGCCGCCGGTGGGAGCGTGCGCTGGCCGTAGGGACCAGGGGTCCCCAAGTCGCTCGCAACCCGAGTGCTCCAGATACCCTCACCCCGTCCCTCTCCCGAAGGGAGAGGGGTTGTTGGGGCCAGTGGGTGATGGGGGCTTTGTGATGGGGGCTTCGTGATGGGGCCGCTCAGTAGGTGAGGCCGTACTTCGCCGCCTTCTCCTTCACGCCCTTCATCACGTTCGCGTCGAACGAGTCCTCCTTCTCCGCCACGTTCTTCGCCCTCCACGCGTCCCGCTCCGACGCCAGCTTCGCCGCCTTCTCTTCCAGCGCCTTCCGCTCCCCCGCCAGCTGCTTCACCTTCGCGTCCCTCGCCGCCGCGTCCAGCCCCTTCAACTCCTGCGGCAGCTCGTCGTCCTTCACGCTCGCCAACGCCTCCGGCTGCGCCGCCAGGTCCACCGCTCCTCCCACCGCCTCCGGCGCGCTGCTCACCGCCGCCGCCGCCGGCGCCCTCCCCGCTCCTCGCGTCGTCTTCAGGAACTGGATGCGCTCCGCCGCCGCCTCCGGCGCCAGCGTCGCCATCTGCTCCGCCCTCGCCCGGTTCGCCACCTGCGCTTCCTTCTTCCCCGCGTACAGCGTCTTGCTCGCCAGCTCCGCGTTCACCTTCGCCAGCTCCGCGTCATATGGCGTCGCCACCGCCACCATCCCGCCCGACTGCTCCAGCGACTCGTACCGCCCATCCGTCGTCTTCGCCGCCAACTTCCAGTGCGTCTCCGTCTCCGGATCCCCTCCGCACCGCACCGTGTTCACCACGATGTGCTTCTCCGCCGCCCGCTTCGCCCAGTGGTTGAAGTTCCAGTCGTCGTTGCGCTGCGCCGGCGGCGCGTCCCCCACCAGGAAGATGAGCTTCATCGTCTCCCGGCTCGGGTCCCACGACAGCTTCGACACCGCCTCGCCCAACCCCCGCCCCACGTGCTCCGGCGTGTCTCCCCCTCCTCCCGCCTCCAGCTTCCTCAGGTGCGTGAAGAGGCCGTCCAGGTCCTCCGTCAGCTCGTACCGCTTCGTCACGTAGTCGTCCCCCACGTCCCGGTACGCCACCAGCCCCACCCTCACCCGCGGCGTGGGCTTGCCCTGCGCGATGCGCGACGCGATCGAGAAGATCTTCTGCTTCGCCCCCTCGATCAGCCCCGCCATCGAGCCCGTCGTGTCCAGCACGAACACCACGTCGATCCTCGGACGCATCTGCTGCTGCTGAGACGGCGGGACTGGGGCGCCCTGGGACTGGGCGGGCTTCTGGGGCGCCTCGGCGAGGGCCAGGGGGGACGCGAACGTCAAGAGGGCCAGCGCGGCCCCGAGCATGGGGCGCGAAACGGACTTCAGGGTCATGGCAGGGCTCCGGGGAGAGGTAATCCGGGTCGAAATTCCAGCGCGCGCTCGCTGGTGTAACGGACGAGCCTCCCATCGGGTCTAACGGGTCCAACGCCTCCCGTTGCACCCGCTCCGCCCAGGCGCTACGCCTGTCCACCCGTGCGCGTCTTCCACTGCGACCAGTACGTCGTCCCCCTCCCCCCAGGGCACCGCTTCCCCATGGAGAAGTACCGCCTGCTGCGCGAGCTCCTCCTGGAGCGCGGCGTGCTCTCCCCCAGCCAGCTCCAGCCCTCCGTCCCCATCTCGCGCACGGACCTGGAGCGCGTCCACACCCCGCGCTACCTCGACGCCCTCTGGTCCGGCACCCTCTCCGACGCCGAGCTCCGCCGCCTGGGCTTCCCCTGGTCCCAGGATCTGCTCGTGCGCTCTTGCGCTTCCGTGGGTGGCACCGTGGGCGCCGCCCGCGCCGCCCTCGAGGACGGCATCTCCGGCAACCTCGCCGGAGGCACCCACCACGCATTCCCCGACCATGGCGAGGGCTACTGCGTCTTCAACGACATCGCCGTGGCCATCCGCGTCCTCCAGGCCGAGCGCCGCATCCAGCGCGCCGTCGTCGTGGACCTCGACGTCCACCAGGGCAACGGCACCGCCGCCGTCTTCGAGGGCGATGACTCCGTCTTCACCTTCTCCATCCACGGCGAGCACAACTTCCCCTTCCGCAAGCAGCGCTCCAGCCGCGACGTGGGTCTGCCCGATGGTGTGGATGACCGCGCCTACCTCGACGTGCTCGCCACCCACCTGCACGAGGTGCTCGAGGCGGCCGGGGCCGACATCCTCTTCTACCAGGCCGGCGTGGACCCGCTCGCCGAGGACTCGCTCGGCCGGCTGTCCCTCACCCATGCCGGCATGCGCGAGCGCGACCTCTTCGTGCTCCAGGCCGCATGGCATCGAGGCCTGCCCATCGTGCTCACCCTCGGGGGCGGCTACGCCAGGCCCATCACGGCCACCCTGGAAGCCCACGTGGGCACCTACGAGACCGCCCTCTCCGTCTTCCGGTGAGGGGTGACCTTCCTGGGGCCCCCCCGCCGGGACCGGGAGCGGGCAAGGAGGCTTCCCAGCCGCAATTCCTTGCATGCCCATCGGCGGATCGGGTTTCTTGCCCGGCATGAGTTCTCACCCGCCCGCTTCCCGGGTCTCGAGGGCACGGCCCTGGCTCGAGGCGGCTGGCCTGGGCGCCGGCCTCCTCCTGGCCCTGCACCTGCTCTCGCTCGGGGCCTTCCTGCTCCCCGCGTGGCGGCAACTCACCGGTCAGGTGCGGCAGGAGATGTCCGCCCTCACCGTCCACATCCTCGGCTTCCAGGCCGCGCTCATCCTCGGGGTGGTGCTCGTGGGCGCCCTGTGCGGCGTCACGGCCCGCGTCCTCCTCCTCGGCCTCGGCCTGCGTCCCTCCCGCCCCCGGGTGGCCGGCCTCGGCGTGCTGCTCGCCGCCGTGCAGGTGGCCCGAACCATCGCCCACCGCCCCGCCCTCTTCGAGGACATGCTCTGGCGCGCCGGTGGCCCGCGCGCGCGCTTCCAGGTGGCACTCGTGGAAGGTCTCGGCGAGCGGAGCCTGGACCTGCTCCTGCTCTGTCTCGGCGCCGCCTGGGCCGTGGCCGCGCTCGTGCGGCACCGCCAGCTCCTGCTCGGGCGCAGGGCCCTCTTCACCGGCGGGGCGGTGCTCCTCGTGGCCCTCGCCTCCGCCCTGCCGATGAAGCACACCTCGCGCGCCCAGGGCCGGTCCATCATCATCCTCGCCGCCGACTCGCTCCGGCCCGACCGCTTCACCTCCGAGGGCAACCCGCGCGACACCACGCCCCACCTGGATGCCCTGCGCGGCAAGAGCCTGTGGGTGGCCAACCACTTCGTGCCCATCGCCAGCACCACCGCGTCGTGGACCTCGCTGCTCACGGGCGTCTACCCGCACCGCCACGGCATCCGGGACCTCTTCCCTCGCGCCGAAGTGACGAACGTGCTGCTGCCCACGCTCCCCCGCGTGCTCGCCGCCCAGGGCTACAACACCGCCGTGGTGAGCGACTACGCCGGTGAGATGTTCAACCGCGTCCGCTACGGCTTCGACGTCGTCGACGCTCCTCCCGAAACCAGCGTCGAGGTCTTCGCGGACCGCGAGTCCTTCCAGCGCCTGCCCCTCGCGCTCGCCTTCTTCAGCGGCCCGCTCGGCCAGCGCCTGTTCCCCGTGGCCCGCTACCTCCCGGTGAACGCCGACCCCTCCGTGCTCACCGAGCGCGTCCTCGCCCAGCTCGAGCGGCTCGAGTCCAGCGACAAGCCCTTCCTCCTGGTGGCCTTCTACTCCGTCACCCACGCGCCCTTCGCCCCGCCCATGCCGGACGCGAATGCCTATACGCGCCCGGACTACGCCGGCTCCAGCCGCTACTCGTACGAAATCCAGCAGCTCAATGACCTTGCCCGCGTCTCCGAGCGTCCGCCCGATTCCGACATCGAGCAGATCCGCGCCCTCTACGACGGCAGCCTCCGGGCCTTCGATCGCGAGGTGGGCCGTCTCGTCGAGCGGCTCGAGGCCGATGGCGTCAAGGACCGGCTCCTCGTCGTGACGGGAGACCACGGCGAGAACCTCTTCGAGCCCGGCACCACCACCGAGCACGGCAAGTGGTTCGAGGGCGGTGATGCCGCCAATCGCACCGCCCTGCTGCTCCAGGGCCCCGGCATCGCTCCCGGCACCCGCGAGGGGCTCGCCAGCGGCGTGGACCTGATGCCCACGATTCTCGACGCGCTCCAGCTGAAGGTGCCCGAGGGGCTCGATGGCCGCTCCCTGCTCCAGCCGATTCCCGAGGACCGCACCCTCTTCGCCGAGACCACCCTCTGGCTCGGAGGCCCCCGGTCGCAACCGCCCGGTGCCCTCACCTACCCGGCCCTGCTGGAGCTGCTGGAGGTCGAGCCCGGCACGCATGCGCTCGTGCTCAAGCGCTCGTGGCTGGACCGGACGGTGACCGCCAAGCTCCGCGCCGCACGCCGAGGACCCTGGGAGCTCGTCTACATGCCGACGAACGAGTCGCCCCGCTGGCGGCTGTTCGACCTGAAGGCGGATCCCCACGCGCAGCGCGACCTGGCCAGCGAGCACCCGGACGTCACCGCCTCGCTGCGCGCCGAGTTGCTGCGCTGGATGGAGCAGGATCCCCTGCGCTGGCTGGATGCGCGCGAGCACCTCGTCTACCGGGAAGAACAATGAGGCATGCGCGGATGCTCGTGCTGCTGGTGCTGCTGGCCGGCGCGCTAGGGCTGGCCTTCTCCCTGAGGCCCCACGCCGCGCCCCCCACGTCCCCGCGGCTCATCGATGCCCTGGCCAATGCCCTCGAGGTCCCGGCCCCGCCCTCGGAGCCGGCGCTGCTCGAGCTGGACAGCTTCCCGGACACCACGGGCCACGCCGCGCTCGCCGTGCCCATCCCCGTGGAGCCCGTGCGTGGCTTCGTGCTCCGCGTCCTGATGGCCCCTACCGAAGGCCCCCGCCCCGCCATCACCCTGCGCAGCCTCAACGCCGCCGAGGCCGCCGCCTTCGGTGGCCAGCCCCGTCCCATCGACGGGCCCCTCCCCGGCAAGGAGCTGGGGCCCTGTCTGCGATCCTCGCGCGCCCCCAACGGGCAGTGGATGTGCCAGCGCTTCGACCACCTGCCCCCGAACGCGGGCGCGGGCCTGCTCGTCATCTCCGGCTCGGCCAACGCCGTGCGCCGCATCGAGGTGCTGAACGCGGACATGCCGGACTGGCGCACCCCGGGCAACCCCATCCTCACCCGCCTCATCCGCCGCGCCGCCAACGCCACCCCGACGGGCTCCAGCTGGCGCACGGGGCTCGTGGCCCGCCCCGGTGGCCGCTACACCTTCGAGGTCACCCTCCCCGAGCGCGCCGAGCTCTGGGTGGGCCTCGGCCACGAGCAGGGCTCGCGCGGTGCCCCGGTGCGTTTCATCGCCCGCCAGGATGACCGCGTGCTGTTCGACGAGGTGGTGCCCGCCGACCTGAAGTGGCACGACCAGCGGCTGCGCCTGGAGGGCGAGGCCGGTCAACGCTCGCGCATCACCCTCGAGGCCCAGGCCGCCGGTGGCACCGGCGAGGCGCGCGGCCTCTGGGCCAATCCCCGCGTCATGGGCGCCTCGTCCGCTCCCAACATCCTGCTCATCACCGTGGACGCCCTGCGCGCCGATCACCTGGGCACCTATGGCTATGGGCGCAACACCTCGCCGATGATCGATCACATCGCGCGCTCGGGTGTCCAGTTCGACCGGGCAACGGCCCAGTCCTGTCTAACGTGGCCCTCCCTCACCGCGCTGATGGCCGGCCGCCATCCCCTCAACACCGGCGTCCAGGAGCGCGGGCAGCGGCCTCCGCCCGACCTCGCCACCCTTCCCCAGCTCCTCGCCGCGCACGGCTACGACACCTTCGCCGGCACGGACCAGGCCCTCTTCCCCCCCATCGACCTGTCCGACTTCGACGACGCCGAGCGCATCAACGTCTTCATCAAGCCCTCGCCCCAGAAGCAGCTCGAGCGGCTCGCCGCGCAGTTCGCCGACCACCCCACCTTCGCCTGGTTCCACCTGGAGAACGTCCACTACCCGCTCACCCCCCGTCAGCCGCTCCGGTTCGACCCCGGCTACGAGGGACGCTTCCAGAACGCCTTCACCCAGGAGGACCACAACCAGTTCATGTCTCCCGGCGACGTCACGCCCCGCGAGCAGGAGCACATCAACGCGCTCTATGACTCGGCCATCGTGGACGCGGACCAGGAGATCCAGACGCTGCTCGCCACGCTGGACCAGCACGGCGTGCTGGAGCGCACCATCGTCGTCATCACCGCCGACCACGGCGAGCGGCTCGGCGAGCACGGCGCCGTGCTCGAGCACGTCGCGCCCCACGACTCCGTCCTGCGCATCCCGCTCATCATCGCCTGGGAGGGGAACCTCGCCGCCGGGCAGCGTGTCCCGTCCCGCGTCCAGCTCATCGACCTGTTCCCCACCCTGCTCTCGCTCGCCGGAGTGCCGCACCCGCCCGGGCTCGACGGGAGGGACCTGGCCCCCGCGCTCCACGGCGAGCCGCTCCCCGAGGCCCCCGCCTACTCCGACTGCAAGGGCTACTTCTTCGCGCAGTACCGGGGCGATGAGCTCGTCATCATCAACCCCGAGGGCAAGGAGTCCGTGCTCGCCTACGGCCTGCGCACCACCGTGAAGCCTCGCGAGCTGTATGACCTGGCGAAGGATCCCTCCGGACAGCGCGACATCGCCGGAGAAGACTCCGCCCGGGCCGAAGCCGCCGCCACCGCCCTGCGCGCGCAGCTCGAGCTGTGGAAGCAGCGGAGCAACTCGGCGCAGCAGGGTCACATCGGCCAGGCCGCCATCGAGGCCCTCCAGCAGGCCGGCTACCTCCAGGGCGCCCCGGATCCCGACGCGGAGGCGGCCCGGCCCCGCGAATGACCCGGGGGTGGTCCACGGGGGCCGGGCTCTCGGTTAGGCTCGGGGCATGAGCCAGAACCCCCAGGTGTGGATGCTCGGACGCGGAGTCCTGCTCGCCGTGTGGATGACGGGCACCCTCGCACGTGCGTACCAGACGCCTCCCGGTGACGTCTACCCGAACGTCACCCGCTCGGATCAGGGCTTCGTCGTGACGTACCGATCGTCAATCGAGGACCGGCACTTCTCCCGGCCCTACGGCCTCGATGGAAAGCCCTCGGCCGAGGCGAAGGTCATCCCCGCCTCCAAGGTCCCTCCCACCGTCCGGACCGTCAACCGGTGGCCCAAGGTCCCGGGCATGTCCCCCGAGACCGAGCAGGCCGTCCTCCGGCGCGTCCTCCTCGGATACGGCTCGACCGTCGCCGTCGTGAGCGACGGCTCGAACGTGGAGTGGATCCACATCTACCAGGGCGAGGCCCAGCGGTGCCACCTGCGGATCGCCTCCCTCGAGCAGCGCTGCTCCGCGTTCGGAAGAGTGCTCGACGGCCCCATGGGACTCTCGTTGATCACCGAGCCCCTGCAGAACGGCTCCGAGCGCGGCATCTTCTGGATCAACGAGTACCACCAGCTCGTGTTCAGCACCTGGGTGCCCTATTCCTACGGGCCCGTGCACACCCGGCTCGTGTGGAATGAGTTCGGCGGGGAGACGTCGCTGTCCTGCGCCGTGAACGGCGACGTGGCCCTGCTCGCCGCCCATGTTCCCAACGAGAAGGGGCTGTTCCAGATCGAGACGTGGGCCATGCGCTGGCCCGCTCGGCCCGCGGCTCCGGGCAAGTAGCCACGGGTCTCGGGTTCAACCCGGGGCCCGTGGCACCCTCACCCCGTCCCTCTCCCGAAGGGAGAGGGGTTCTTGGGGGCTCTTGGGGGTTCTTGGGGGTTCTTGTCAGCCAAGGATCCCTTCTGCAATCAGTGCATCTGCGCCTCGTACAATTGCAAGAGGCGAGCTGGCGTTTCTGTGCGTGCTGAGCACGGCCGAACGTCCCGAGCCCACGCCCGGGACGTTCCCTGTCCGCTAGCCCGGATTATTCACCGGGACAGAGGAGAAGGAGGGCGGTTGCGGGCGTAACGCCCTGATTTAGCTTGGGTTTGCTCAAGACTCAGGCCGCCTCAGAAACGCACGCCCGCATGACACAGCG